>CAYHEJ010000169.1:0-2512 GCA_964355625.1 uncultured Gammaproteobacteria bacterium | reverse complement strand
AACGTCGGTATCGGACCCCAGTGAAGTGCGCCGCCATAGCGGTTCTTACCGATCGTCACCCATGAGGCGTAGATTCCGTCAGGTAAGTCAAAATCAACCGGAACCTTCATATTTATCGTGGGGTATCCCAAAATTTTTCCCCGGCCTTTACCCCGAATATGAGTCGTTGTGAAGTGTGTCGTCACGCTTTTCTCCCGCGCCCCCAGCGTTTCCAATTGGGATTAACATACCCAAGCATCAAAAGGTCATCAGCGACATCGAAGAGATAATGCGTAAGCATGGCCCCAAAAAGGATCACGCCCACGCGCCATTCATAGAATGAAGAGAGAATCGCGCTCCCCAAAATAAAAGCCATGAAGTAATAATTATGGGAAGCGAGATTTGTTTGCTGTTTATGTCCATTTTCCAAAAATACGGTGAGTGTACGCCATTGACCGGTTTTAATAAATTTTTTTACCATTTTTGAGTACTGATCCCGTTTTCCGTAACTCAAAAAATAGAGAATATGATCAAAATCCGGCAACACGGAAGCAAATACAGAAAGCCAAATCCACCGGCTGTTAAACTCATTCCAGCGCTCACGTAAAAACCACGCCCACAATAACCCCAAAAGCACATGATAAAATTCGTGACGGGCATGCCAAATAATAAATCCCATCCCCCTGAGCCGGGCGATACTTCTCCGCATATATAATATAATGATAGACAAATTAATCCCCATACGCAACTGACAGTGCAACATCCGGCTCGAAACTTCTAATACCAGGCATACTTCCAACTTTAGCTTCAAAAGGCCTGCCTGCCGGCAAGGCAGGCCTCCCCTTTAAGGGGTCTCCCTCAATAGATCCATTGACATATACAACCAAGAGCCTGATAGTAAAAATATGATGAAAAAAATTGGGTTTGCATTTTTCCTCGTCTATGTATTGTTTTTCACCATACAAATGGTTACGCCGATGCCTCAGAATTCTCAAGAACCCCTCGCTGACCCGATATCGCTTTCGCTTCTTGCGTCAGGTACCCCGCTTTCGGCTCCGAAGGAAGAAGGGTACGGAGATTTTCACGGAAGACTCGTTTCTGCCCCGGATTTGGCTGCGTTCCGAGCCGTCCAGCGCGTCTTGGGAGCGACCACGGACCCATTTGATAAACGGATCGAGGTAGACCTGACGCACCAGCGTGTGTACGCATTTGAAGGAACACGTAAAGTATATGAATTTATTATCTCATCAGGATTGTGGGGAAGAACTCCTACGGGCGAGTTTACTATTTGGACAAAAGTACGAAGCCAGCTGATGAAGGGCGGAAAGAAAGAGCTCGGTACCTATTATTATCTCCCCAACGTGCCGTATGTGATGTTTTTTTATAATGCTGACATTGCAAAAATGCGGGGGTTCAGCTTCCATGGCACGTATTGGCACAGCAACTTCGGCCATCCAATGAGTCATGGATGCGTAAACATGAAAACTGAAGACGCCAAAACGCTCTATGAATGGGCTACCCCCGTCGTGACGAACTCAACTGCCTGGTCAACATCCGCAACAGCTGAAAATCCGGGAACAAAAGTGATTATTTACGGCACGACACCTGTGGAGTAATCTATATCTTGAGGCTTTTGAGGTATTCCCGGAATGCACCGTTTAATTCCTTGTGAGTGAGAGCAAATTCGATCACGGTTTTGAGATACTCCAGCTTATCGCCCGTATCATAATATTTTGCATTTTCCACCTCACACGCATACACGGGACGCGTTTTCATGAGCTCTTTGATCGCATCGGTGAGCCAGATTTCTCCGCCCCGACCGGGAGTAATGTGTTCGAGTATCGGAAATATATCAGGAGTGAGTATATAACATCCGTGGGCAGCAAGATTTGACGGCGCTTCCTGCACATTGGGTTTTTCCAGAAGTTTCTGAATTTGCCAGATATTTTTCTCTACATTGGTCGCCTCCACGATTCCATACCGCGAGACATCTTCTTTCGGTACGCGAACCGCTGAGATCACGGGGTCGCCGTATTTTTCAAATACTTCTATGCACTGGAGAGTACGGGGTGGTGTCGCGTACATAAATTCATCTCCCCAAATTGCCACGAACGGATCATCCCCCATTATGGACTTGGCACAGAGGACCGGCGTCCCGTTGCCGTACGGACCCTTTTGCCGTATATAGATAAAGTTTGCAAGCGACGCCGTACGTTTGACTTCTTCCAGTAGTTCAAATTTTTTCTGCTGTTCCAAAAGTTTAACGAGCTCAAACGGGTAGTCAAAATGATCTTCAATCGCCCGTTTATGCCACCCCGTGACAATAACGATATCCGTAATCCCGGAAGCAACTAATTCCTCCACCACATATTGGATTACGGGTTTATCCACAATGGGGAGCATCTCTTTGGGCATGGCCTTGGTTTGGGGAAGAAACCGCGTCCCAAAGCCTGCAGCGGGAATGACAGCTTTCCGAATCTTTTGCCCTTTGACTTTCATATCAGTCCCCCAATTGTACGAGAGATCGGAAGAG
>CAYHEJ010000168.1:0-2552 GCA_964355625.1 uncultured Gammaproteobacteria bacterium | reverse complement strand
CCCAATTCCAACTTGAGTAGGTCGATTCGGTAGAGGAAGCGTCGCCCGTGACCTCTCCTTCATTATACATTCCGCTGTCATTAACATGCACTGTTCCCGTTATTTTTTCTCCCGGCCCAACCCACAACTGCTCTCCATTTGTGAGTAAAGTGTATTTTGTGAAAGAAGGCATACCGATTGTTGTAATTATTGTGCGAGTCGGGCTTACACCGTTAACTTTACCGACCGATTTTACCGTTACAGTTGATTGTCCGACAGTTGGCGGAGTTATGAAAAGATCATACGTTCCCAAAACACTGCCTGCTTCATCGGTATAGTTATGAGTGTAGGGACCATATGGAGCTCCTCCAACGCAAGTCTGATCGTCGCAGTAATCCTCGTTATCATGGGCCAAATGCCACATATAGTAGTTAATGCCTGCCTCGGCAATTGACATAGAAGTAATTTTTTTATTATGAAGATTGGCGATTTTTACATTGGACATTGAAAGCGTGATAATTGCCGTCGCAAAAGCCAAAAAAATCACCGAGGCCATCAGAATGACAGGCAAATAGCTTCCTCGACTTCGACGAGGAATTCTCATTTTCCATTTTCCATTTTTCATTAATTTATCATTTGCCATTTAAGCATTCATATATTCGCTATTAGTAAAATTCGCTATCCATTCTTGAGGATAATTTGTTTCACAAATTATCCTTCATATTCCTTAAAGACACAATTGTTGTTTCCGTAATTGGAGCAGGCGGTAGATTGTTTTTATCAAGGGAAATGGACAGACTAATCATTTTAACGTTTGTTATATTAACCGGAACAGATAACTCTTCATTCCCGCCATCGTAATATTTAAAAAGCGAGTCAGTGTTTGTTACGTCGTTAATTAACAGGTCAATCACCTCATTCTCAGGCGGATAAGTAACATTTGGCGGATCTCCGACCGGCTGGGTTAAGCCGACTTTAAATTGAGTTCCATCCACAAAATACCGCACCTGAGTTGGAGAAATACTGGTTAAATCAAAATACCGCAAAAACATTAGCTCATTTACACCGGCCGTCTTGATTTCACTCGCTGCCCGAGTGGTTTTTTCAAACTCACGCATTGCATGCGCCGCTTTTTCTTCAAGATCCACGCTTTGGCGTTTGATTCTGTAAGATTTGATGCTTTGCGATAAAAAAGCAGTTATTACCACTGTAAGCATAGAAACCAATGCGACAACCATCACCATCTCAACTAAAGAAAAGCCTCTTTTCATAAATTCCTTACTATTTGTATTATCTGTATGATTCGTCATCTGTTGTATATGTATGATTCGTCATCTGTTGTTTTATTTAACTTCAAAACCATTAACTTGCCTCGTGCTCTCGCCCCCGGGATTTGTAATAACAATATCCCAAAGTCCAATTGCAGCATCTTGGAGAACAAAATCTGCTTCGATTGTATCTCCGCCAATAACATTAACATTTGCCCCTTGGATCTCTGATCCTGACTGGTTTACTATCTTTACGCTGGCCAAATTATCAAAATTATCACCGGTAATATCCATATAAATCGTGTCATTGACTATTCCGCTTGCCGGCGTTGCCGAGAATATCAATGGCTGTGTCGGGGAACTGGCAATTGTAACTCGCACACTTAAGCTTACCCCTGCTTTCAAATCGATCGGCTGGTAAGGAGAAACCGCTGCGATAGCACCGCTCGGAACAGATATGACATAATCCCCAAACCCCATATCGGTTAAACTTATATGTCCATTAGCATCTGTCGTTAAATCTTGCGAATACTTGTAAGTTGATGGATTAAAATATATTTCCTTAGAATCCCGTAAATGAAAACTTGTGTTCGGTAGAACATTCCCGCTTGAGTCAACAAAAGTTATTTCCATCGTACTTAGTCTATCGATTATTAGCGTTTTCTCTGTAACCTGCTGAATTATTATGTCGATATCTTGATATAGCTCGTTCGGATTTTGAGCTGTTCTTGGATATGTCAAATCCGTAGAAAAACCGTCTTTCGTCGCGGTCAAATGGTAATTATTTTGGCTGTCGGGAGGCAGACTCGGCACCATAATACAACCATCAATACCAGTTACTCCGGACATTTTTTCTACAGGGGGATCAAGCTCTGAATTCTCTATCGTTAAAGTTGCTCCAGATACAGGAGAGCCGGTAGAGTCTATAACACAGAGTTTAATAATTCCCGTATTTGACGGCGTTTCCGCTGCCTTGGCCGCAACATTTGTTGTAAGCTTTGAAAGATATCCGTTTCTTCCAACTTTCGATACTGTAACTTCGACTTTCTTGTAATCGTAGGGATATAGATCTTGAGGTTTTCCAATGATCGTACCAGTAGCGTTGCCGTCAAAAGGATCATCAATATAAGAAATCACTGTGTGGACATTGAAACGGACTCCGCGCCGTATAAGCTCTTCGTCATCCAAAATAGTACCGGGCGGATATATGAATCCGTGCTCGGTAGCCAAACTGTCGTATGGCATATTATGAATTTGTTCTATTTTCTCATTTGCCAAAGCGACCGAAGCAGTTTTTGCTTTGGC
>CAYHEJ010000167.1:0-2564 GCA_964355625.1 uncultured Gammaproteobacteria bacterium | reverse complement strand
TTTGACGGTGATAGTTTTGAGCTTGCTGACGGCCGCCGCGTGAGACTTTTGGGTGTGGATGCTCCTGAAACGGGAAGGCCCGCCTCGACTCGCGGAGGCGAGCCGACGCGAGGCAGGTGTATGGCAGAGGAAGCGAAAAAAATGCTTAGCAGTTTAGTGCTTGGCAAAAAAGTCCGGATAAAAAATACGGTAGTCGATGATTATGGCCGGTTGGTTTCAAATGTTTTCGTAGAAGATTGGGATTTCTTTTCTGACTCTCAGGTAAATCGTGCGATGGCGGCATCGGGACTTGCAAAAAATACGTCCTCAGCCAGTCGGGCGAGTGCCGATGCCAAAAAGCGGGGATTGGGTATCTATAGTGCTCAGTGTCGTAGCGCCGTACCACCTGCCGATTGCCGTATTAAAGGCAACACGGAGCGGGAGATAAAAGAATACTATCTTACATCCTGCAAATACTACAATCAGGTCATCGTCGACCTCTCATTTGGAGACGAATGGTTTTGTACGGAATCAGAAGCCAGAGACGCGGGTTTTATCTTGTCAAAAACCTGCCAATAATGTGACTGAGAAGTTTTGTTATAAAAAGTAGTGCAACGTTTACCCCCAATACCACCCCAAGGCTTTGCGTGAGTGTCGTCAAAATTCTGGTGACGACTTCAAGTATTTGACCCGTCAATGCAATTCGTATTCCTAAAAAGTATGCGCTCGCAATAAGAATACCCACGGTGATGGCAAACGGGATAAATCCTTTGAGATCCGCAGGCGAGGAAAACATGCTATTGCTTACAGCAAACATCAGGTATCCCAGTCCCCAATAGTGCCACTGGGGAAGTGCCTGTGATAAAAAGTATGAGAGAGCCGTCAAGACGATGATGCCGGCAAAAAGCGGGGCCAGACCTCTGGCATACCGCCTGAAGGGATCGCTTTCAGAGATCATCACACTTCCGCTTGTTATGTCGTCTTCACGGATACTCTCTGGTTCCAATCGCAATTTTCCTGTTTTTACGCCCAAGATCTCTGCAGTAAATAAATGCGCAAGTTCGTGGATCACTGTGCCGGGAAATTCTAAAACGAGAAGCAACGATATTGCCACACTTCGTGCGCGAAAAATCAAAAGGAAAAACATAAACAACGCCTTCGTCACCCAGCGGGAGAGAAAATAAAGGGCAACGAGTTCGGCAAGGAGGACATAAAACACCATGCCACTATTGTATCGTATTATCTTTGGATTTTGTAAGTGTTAAGTTACCTAGGTTCCGCAGGCGACCTACTATTTACTGGCAGGCGACAGTGCCGGAGGCGATATCACTCATGAGTTCCGGTTTATAGGAGGCCCAACCGGTACCTGGATATTCAGTCGTCACTCTCCAATACAACGTGCGACCGCAAGAATATTTATCCCATTTGGTGGTGGGATTATTTTGAGAAACAGGACTTCCCGGTCCTTTAGCAAAGCTTAAATAGACATCTGTAAGCATTTTAGGATCAGTAGACATTGCTACATAAAAGTTTTTTGCAGGTATCCCGGAATAGCTGAAATAAAAAGTAGCTGATTTTTCTTCTAGTGTCATAGCAAGTTTAGAATAAATGGTTGAGCATACGCCAGTTGTTCCCCGTGGAAAACAGTTATTCACACAGGAATACCATGCACAATTGGAAGATGCTGCTGCGTTGCAATCAGTAAGCGACATTCGAGTCTGACAGTTGATGAGTGTTGGCGTTGGTGTCGGTGTTGCAACAAGTGTCTTGGAATTCTGTGTTATCGTATTAGCCAAAATAGTCATCCCGGTGTTGTCGTAAGTCCCACTGACTGTAACTTTATCTCCGACTTTGAGGTTCGCATACGTCAATTTTTGATAGGATTTGTTGGTGATAGTGGTTCCGGCACAGATTACAATGACTTTTGTCGTCGGTCCGCCGCCAACGATCATCGAAAACCGATCTTCCTTCATGCTCTGGATGGTTCCAATGAGGCCAGGTTTGGGGACAAGTTTTCCCTTTTTATACGCCTCACACGGGTCTGCGGCGCGTGCACGCATTTCTGTGGGGCCCTTCTTTGTTTGGAGGAGGACTACGACGAGAGCGACGGCAATAATTACTATAAAGAGTAATCCCGAGAGGATCATGGAAGAATTCTTTTTTCCAAATGCCATACATTCATTACTACACCATATTGTTCTGATTGTTGTCAAGAGGGACTTGACAGACCATACAAAAATTGTATGATATCCATATATGAATAATTACACCGTCAACATATCACTACCAAAGCAGTTGGCCGATCTGGCCCATAAGCAGGTGAAGAAAGGCTATTATGGATCGCTGAGCGAAGTCATTCGTGATGCGCTACGCCGGTTGTTGTCGCCGGAGATTCCCACGATTCACATGAATAAACGCCAGATAAAATTGGTTGAACAAGCTTGGAAGGACTATAAAGCGGGGAAAACAATTCCCATTAAAAGTATTAACGATCTTGATTTGCTATGAACCTCGAATTAGCGCCCTCATTTGTGAAGGCGTATAAGCATTTAATAAAACGTGATAGTAAAAAAGCCGAGGTTGTA
>CAYHEJ010000166.1:0-2564 GCA_964355625.1 uncultured Gammaproteobacteria bacterium | reverse complement strand
CCTGATTCAGACTGATCGGGTAGGAGATCAGATGACACAATTATTATCTGCTAAATACGATATCAAAGACTTCAGTACCAAATATAATACTCTGTTTTGGGTAGTAAGTTACGGCATTGGTTTGGCGCATATAAAGGTGGAAATATCGACGAGGAACAATCCATATAATCACTACAGTTTATTACCATATTATGGAGTTACCATCAAAACAATGGACATACGGGATATGGTTGCTCACAAGCTGGTAGCGTCAATGGAAAGAATAAGTATTGCAAACAGGGACTTGTTTGATATTCACTATTTTTTGAGTTCACCGTATGCCGCAGATATCAATTATGACATCATAAGACACCGAACTGGTAAGGAACCGAAAGATTTTTATATGTCTCTGCTAGAATTTGTATCGAATCGGGATTCAAAGAAAATCCTCGTTGGGTTAGGAGAAGTCTTGACCGAATCACAAAAAGATTGGGTCAAGGTAAAATTAATAGGAGAGCTTGAGGGTTTAATTAAAAAGACGATACATTTTCTTTAACGAATGAAGCGTAATGATCTATCTCTCATCATCGCCTGTTACAACGAAGAAAAGCTTCTTCGGGAGAGTGTTTTGTAGGTATCAGGCATAACCCTTGTGGTGCTTATCGGATATCTCTCGTGTGCTACAATTGTATTGAAAAGTACTGAAAACGTGTTAAAATGTATCTATATGCTCAATAATCAAGTTTTTACTCCACAAGAAGCTGCGGTCTATCTCAAGATTAATCCCCGGGTACTCGAGTCGTATTTACGGAAGGATGTTATCCCTGCGCGAAAGGTCGGAAGACAGTGGCGGATATCAAAATTAGCTCTGGATCTTTGGCTCGCGCCCTCTCTTTTGATGATGCTTCCTAAGCTTGCTGCGTGGCAGGAGATATTTGCTATCGGCGATACGCTAGCAAAGAAAAAGACTATTTCTGATGAGCAGATAATAAAAACAGTTGAGGATATAAGAAAAAAACGTGGGCTTACCATTTCGAATCGTTCTTGATAGCAACATTGTCGTTTCTGCACTGATTTCTCACGGAGTCAGCAGGGATTTTGTCTTCCGGCTTCTTTACGAAAGAAGAGAAATCGTACTTTCCGACTACATACTTTTCGAAGTAGAAGAAGTGTTGATCAGACATAAACTCCGCGATAAAACAGTATTAGACGAAAAGGGGGATGCGTGGTGTATCGTTACCGGTGGCAAGGAATAACGATTCTTCGTATGAAAGATTTTCCTTGGGGGTAGCGTCCGTTGTGGTACTTAAGGTGGGATTGTGCCTCTTGAGAGACTGTTTTTGAAAAGGTAGAGTATTTCTACTAATATGAAAACAAGTCAATTGGATAAATTGGCCTACTTTAGAAACTATGTCTGATAAAAAAGAACTATATATCTCAGTAGATATTGAAGCCTCTGGTTCAATTTCAGGCGAATACAGCATGTTGTCCCTTGGTGCGTGTGTCGTTGGTAGTAAAAACGAGACGTTTTATACCGAAATAAAGCCAATCAATGATAATTTTGTTGCTCGTGCGATGGATGTAAATAAATTATCATTAAAAGAGTTAAAGAGTAGAGGAGAAGAGCCGGCGTCTGCTATGGCAAGCCTTGAACGCTGGATAGGAAAAGTGGCAGGAGAAAATCGACCTGTGTTTGTGGGTTTTAATGCGACATTTGATTGGTCATTTACCCATTGGTATTTTATAAAATTTTTAGGGAGAGATCCGTTTGGCATCAGTGGGTTGGATATAAAGGCATACTATATGGGAATGAAAAAAACAACATGGAGTGAAACAACAAAAAAGAAAATACGACAATACTTTTCATCTTCTCAAAAACATACGCATAACGCGCTGGATGATGCAAAAGAACAAGCAGAAATATTTGAAAAAATGCTAGAATAGTTATATGGGAGATTTGCGTGTTCAACGGGAAGTGGTTTTGGTTACCGGTGGAGCTGGATTTATCGGGTCGCATTTGTGCGACGTATTATTATCTCAGTCTTATAGTGTCCTGTGCGTTGATAATTTGCTTACAGGATCAAAAGAAAATATTGCTAAACTTCTGACACGTAAAGATTTTACCTTTATTCAACACGATGTAACGCGTGAGTTACCTCTCTTGGGACGGGTTGACTATATTTTCCATCTCGCTTCGCCGGCATCGGTCGTGGACTATCAAAAATATCCGGAAGAGACAGCATTAGTTAATTCTCAGGGAACTCAAATGCTACTTAAATACGCAAAAACGTATAGTGCACAGTTTCTGTTTGCTTCAACGTCAGAAATATACGGAGATCCATTGGAACATCCTCAAAAGGAGACGTATTGGGGAAATGTAAATCCCAACGGCGTACGCGCCTGTTACGATGAGTCAAAACGCTTTGGTGAGATGATGACTATGCAGTATGTCCGCACCCATGATCTAGATGCGCGCATTATCCGTATTTTTAATACCTATGGACCGAGAATGCGTAAAACCGACGGACGAGTGGTATCTAATTTCATCAACCAGGCACTTGAAGAAAGACCATTAACTATTTATG
>CAYHEJ010000165.1:1848-2575 GCA_964355625.1 uncultured Gammaproteobacteria bacterium | reverse complement strand
TACCATGTTTCGAAACAAAGTAACATGAAGTTAGAGTGATATAATAATGAGTATATATGCTGAATGGTAGCTTAGTAAAAACAATTACATCTGATGGTTTGGAACACACTGGATTTTGGATGGATCAAAAAAGTGATACAGCTGTTTTCCATACTCATGGAACAGCCGGTGATTTTTACACTCATAAATTTGTTGAAGTTGAGGGAGAACAGTTAGCTTCCCGAAAAATTTCATTTCTTACGGCGAATAATCGCGGACACGACGTGTATGCAGATATCCGAAAGCATAATGGCGAGCAAATTGACTGGACACAAATCGGTGGCGCGTATGAAATATTTGAAGAATCATTGTTAGATATTGGTGTATGGGTAGAATTTTTGTCGGATCGGGGAGTTAAAAAAATTATTCTTCAGGGTCATAGTTTGGGTCCAAATAAAAATATCTATTATCAGTATAAAAAACAGGACTTGCGTATACTCGGATTTATCCATTTATCCCCGCAAAATGACGCAGGGCTTATGCGCCATAAATTCGGTCAGAAAAAATATGATGAAGTAAATAAAATGATTCATAAAAAATTACAGGAAGGTAAAGGCCGTGAAATGTTGCCGGATGAATATATCGAAGTGTGCCCTATTTCGGTTCAGGGATATTCAGGATATTTTATTGAAGATGGAGTCGGCAATTTGTTTCCGTATCACAATCCTCACAATCCAAATTGGAACAT
>CAYHEJ010000165.1:0-1838 GCA_964355625.1 uncultured Gammaproteobacteria bacterium | reverse complement strand
GAGCCTCAGTTGCTTATTTTTGGACAAAAAGATCCGTATATTACGCCTTCGGTACCTGATGCTGTTACCATATTTAGGAGTAAGGCAAAGAATCCATCTTTACTCACATCAAAGATTATTGATGATGCCTCTCATAGTTTTGTCGGATATGAAAAAGAACTCGTAGATGAAATAATAAAATGGATAAAACGAGGTAACCTGGCATGAAGAGAACAATTTTTATTATTCATGGAAGTTATGGGAATCCTCAGGAAAATTGGTTTCCGTGGTTAAAGATGGAATTGGAAAGAATTGGACATCGTGTATTTGTTCCTCAGTTTCAGATACCGGAAGGAGAAAATCCAAAGTACGGAGGACATAAATTATCCCTTTGGTTTGAAATTTTAAAACAATATGAACAACATATTAATAAAGATACAATATTTGTTGGTCATAGTCGTGGATGTATATTTATTTACAAAGTATTAGAACAAATACAAACCCCAATTTATGCAGCGTTTCTTGTTGGGCCTTGGATAACTCGTTGGGCTACACCAACTGGTTGGTCAATAGTTGATTCATTTCATAAGGATCCATTTGATTGGGAAAAAATGAAAAATGGAGCAAGACACATTGAAGTGTTTCAATCAACTAATGATGAGATTCCAGTAATAGAAGGCAAAGAGGTTGCAAAAAATTTGGATGCCACCCTGCATATTGTTGAAAATGCAGGGCATTTTAATGTAGCGACTGACCCTAAGTTTAAAGAATTTGATTTACTGCTGGAAAGAATCAAAAAAATCCTGTGACAAAGATTCCCATTGAAGAACGAGTATTAAATCCAGAGCAAAAGATGGCGGTCATGTTTGGTGATGGTCCTCTTATGATTATCGCCGGGGCGGGGACAGGAAAAACGACCGTGGTAACCGAGCGGATCAAACACCTTATTACTTCAGGCTGTGCCAAGCCTTCAGAGATAGTAGCGCTTACATTTACGGAAAAAGCGAGCCGCGAAATGGAAACACGCGTGGACATGAGTCTACCCTATGGGGCGACGCAAATGTGGATTAGTACGTTTCATGCATTTTGCGACCGGATCCTGCGGAGTGAAGCGATTAATATTGGTATTGATCCTGGGTATGTTCTCATGACGGAAGCCGAAACGATACTTTTTTTCAGGAAACATATTTTCAAATTTGATTTGGAATACTTCCGTCCGCTTGGTAATCCGAACAAATTTATCGTCGGGATGCTGCAGCATTTTTCAAGACTCAAGGATGAGGATATTGCGCCTCATGAGTACATCGTTTGGTCGAAAAAACAAAGCGAAGACTATCAGGAACTTGCCAAAGCCTATCAGGTATATGAAGAACTAAAAATTAAGGAAGGGGTAGCCGATTACGCAGACCTTATCAGTAACACACTAAAACTTTTCCGGACACGGAAAAATATTCTCAGTCGATATCAGGAACAATTCAAATATATTCTTATCGATGAGTTTCAGGATACGAATTTTGCGCAAAATCAATTGGCAATTCTTTTGGCAGGCCCGCCTGCCGGCGAGGCAGGTAAAAAGAAAAATATTACCGTAGTGGGTGATGACGATCAGGCGATCTACCGGTGGCGGGGAGCAGCGATCTCCAACATGATTCAGTTTCGCAAAATCTTTCCTAAAACAAAAGTTATAGTGCTTTCGAAAAACTATCGATCTACCAAAGAAATATTGGACCGATCGTACGATTTGATTCAGAACAATAATCCGGATCGGTTGGAAGTAGCGGAAAAAATTGATAAAAAATTGGAAAGCGTTCGTCGGATCAATGGAGAAAAAATACGAGTATTGTATACCGAGCGGGTTG
>CAYHEJ010000164.1:0-2614 GCA_964355625.1 uncultured Gammaproteobacteria bacterium | reverse complement strand
TGAACCATTATCACGAGAAAGCGAATTATTGAAATTGCCCAATGTTCTCGTCACACCGCATGTGGCGGCAGTCAGTCGTGAAGGGGAAAACAGGGCGAGCCGCATGATTGCAAAAGACATTGATCGTATATTGAAGGAGACCCCTTAAAGGGGAGGCCTTAAAGGGGTCTCCCTGAAAAATATATATGACGGACACCATTTTTTATCCTGATTTGAAAATCGTTCCTGTGTCTGATATCAGGCTCCAGGAATATGTGCAAAAAAATCGGATGAAAAAACTTGCTGATGAAATTCAAAAAGAGGGTATACTTCGAAATCCTCCGATTGTAACAAATTTTTTTAACGGTACGTACCTTCATCTGGACGGAGCAAACCGTATTACGGCTATGCAACTTCTCAAATATCCCAATTGTCTTGTACAAATAGTTGATTACAGCGATCCTACCCACGTGCGGCTTATGAGCTGGAGTCATCTCGTATCTGTTAATACTGCTGATTTTCTCGCCCGTGTAAAAAAAGTTGCCGCATATTGAAGTACGAGAATTATCCACGTATAGTAATAAATATTTGCTTCGTTCACGTGTACTTTGTATCGTCATGCTTCGCAATGGTCACGTATATGAGTGTTCCTCCGATGCATCATATACCGAAGCAGTTTCACTTATGGGCACATGCGTAGATTTATATGCGCAGTCGGATGTCGAGCGTGTTTTTTCTGCAAGCCCATGGACATCGGCATCTATTAAAACTCGTTTTGACCGGTATTCAGATAAAAACATGTTTGTTGCGTTTCCGAATTTTTCACCGACTCAGGTTATTACGCTTGTGGATCGCGGTGTCCTCATGCCCGCTGGTATCACACGCCACGTGGTGTATCGACGAAAATTAAATGTAAATATGCCGCTTGAGTTTTTAAAAGTTAATCCGATTGAAAAAGCCAATGATGCTCTGCAAAAATTTCTTCAACACCGGTCAGTTCGCCTCTACGAAGAGCCGGTAATTTATTTTGAATAACCTATGCTTCTAAAACGCGTTTTACTAATTCTTGTCTTTTCCGCGATATTTTTATTAGGGTTGGCGCTCCGGTCACCGGAGATCATTTCAAAAAATTATTTATTCGGCTTTGATCAGGGACAAAATTACATGCGTGCGTACGATATCGCCGTTAACCACAAGTTTACGCTTATCGGCGCGGAAGTGGGATCCGGTTCAGCAGGCGTCCCGGGATTGTTTCATGGCCCCGGATTTTACTACCTTCTTGCGATCATGCTTTTGTTTTTTAAAGGAGATCCGTACGGCGGACTGGTTCTCATGTGGACCGGCGGGGTATTGGCAATGGTTTTATCGTACATAACAGCCCGAAAGATGTTCGGTGAGCGGGCGGCATTACTCGTTTTATTTCTCATAAGTGCCGCGCCATCAATCGCCCCGCAATCACGGTTTGTCTGGGGACCGCATTTGGCAAGTATATTCATGGTTTGGGTTTTTTATCTGTTATACAAAATACCGGAAAAGCCTGTGCGATATACATTTTTCGCGGCGTTTTTGGCAGGAATTCTCTATAATTTCGAATTAGCTCTTTCAGTGCCTCTTGTTGCGTTGACGTTTATTTCACTATTTTTCTACCGCGTGTGGAGTAAAAAAGTGTTTCTAAGTTTTCTGGTAGCATTGGTACTCGCGTTTTCGCCAATGATTCTTTTTGAAGCCCGCCATGGCTTTATGGCTATCAGCGGAATCCTCACCAATGTAACACAGAAAAAATCCGCATCATCACAACTATTTATTCAACAAAAAACTCAACAATTTGTATCCAATTACCGGGATTCATTTAATTTTGAGTTTGGAATTATTCCTCCGCGTTGGTATAACCAGACGCTTATTGTGTTAGCTCTCATTATGATCGGTTCCATTGCTGCTCTTGGCGACAAACGGACAAAGAGGTTTTTCTTACTATTATCTCTTACAATTCCCATCACATTTTTGATTTTCTTGCCGCTGAAAGGAAATATTTGGCCGTATTATCTTATCCATCTGCATTTTATCTATATTTACGCACTTGCTGTCGCAACAGCGCTTTTATCGCGTTACTTGCGGAATCCTGCTTTTCTATTGATTGTTTTTTTCTACCTGTCGATTTTTCAGGGGGCACTTAAGCGTGTTCAGATGGACTGGATTATCGATTTTCCCGATTACGGCGGGAAAGAAAAAATTTTGGGGAAACAGGCTGCGATTGATTATATTTACGCTGATGCCAAAGGCGCGCCATTTAATGTATTCGTCTTCATGCCGCCTGTCTATACCTGGCCGTATGACTATCTTTTCCTCACATACGGGAAAGAAAAATACGGCTATATGCCGGGGACTGAAAAAAAGGAACCGCGTATCTTATCATCGAAACAGATTGGGAAAAGCCGTGGAGTTATAAAAAAGGGTGGCTTGAGAATGTTATCAAAGATGGTACGGTCATTTGGGAGCGCCATCTTCCCATATCAGATCAAATCATCCAAAAACGTGAGTTCCATTGAGCTTGACCCCCCTCGTGTGATAAAATTCCATGTATTGGCGCGTTGGCGAAGTGGTAACGCAGGAGTCTGCAAAACTCCCATGCGCCGGT
>CAYHEJ010000163.1:0-2619 GCA_964355625.1 uncultured Gammaproteobacteria bacterium | reverse complement strand
CTCTTTCCCTACACGACGCTCTTCCGATCTCTGGCATATTCTATAATGCCCCCCTGATGCTGTTCGTCCCGCTTTTTCTGATGCCGTTTATAAAGATTAAGTCCCGGCACAAGCACTGTATTACGCGTAGGATTGACCACATCGACTTTTCCTTTGCGGCCTTTATCCTTCCCTGTCGTTACGATAATTTGATCACCTTTTTTTATTTTCATTAGTATACCTCCGGTGCCATACTGACAATTTTGTCAAATCCCCGATCTTTGAGTTCCCGTGCTACCGGTCCGAATACGCGTGTCCCCCTGGGGGCTTTATCATCCTGACTGACGATGACTACCCCTGCATTGTCATCAAAACGGATATACGAGCCGTCTGAACGGCCGTATTCTTTCTTCGTCCTCACGATGACCACTTTCACCATCTCGTCGTCTTTGACAATACCGATTGGATCAGCTTTTTTCACTACACATTGCACGATATCACCCAAAGACGCAAATTTGCGCTTAGACGACCCATAGATGTGGATGATCGTCATGATCTCTGCCCCTGAATTATCTGCAACAACTAATGATGTCCTTCGTTGAACCATATACTTACACTAATTTTTCTAATACTTTAAAATGTTTTGTTTTCGTAATTGGCCTTGTTTCTCCGATTATCACTTTGTCTCCCACCGACAAGGTCATTGATTCATTATGAACTGCAAAATGTTTTGTTTTTCGAACCGCTTTCTTGTAAAGCGGATGTCTATAGGTAGACACGACCGCGACGATAACGGTCTTTGGAGTTTTAGCAGACAAAACAACTCCGGTCATTTTAATCATGTTTCATCTCCTTTTGATTCAATAGTGTCTTGATAACGGCAATTTTTCTTCGCATCGCTGTCCCCTCGTGAACATTTTTAGACTGTTTACTATACCTGTTTATCAAATACTCTGCAAGCGTTCTCTCGGTTTCCTGTATGACTTTAGACAGTTCTGGTGCTTTCATGGCATGAAATGCTGTCATATCTTTTTTTTTCATAGTTACTCCCTTGTGACAAATTTTGTCCGTACCGGCAATTTGGCTGTTGCAAGTCTCATTGATTCTTTCGCATCCTCAAGAGATACGCCTCCCATTTCAAATAATACCCGCCCCGGACGAACGACTGCTACATATTCATACACATCACCTTTTCCGCTTCCCATACGGGTTTCCGGCGGTTTTTTGGTGATCGGCTTATCCGGAAATATGCGTATCCAAATGCGTCCGCCCCTTTTGGTATAGTGTGTCAATGCGCGGCGCGCCGCCTCTATCTGCCGGCTCGTCACCCACGCTTCGGTCGTCGCTTTGAGCCCGTATTCTCCAAAATTTACCTGAGACCCGCGAATAGATACCCCTCGGCGGGACCCTCGAAATTGTTTGCGATGTTTTGCTCGTTTTGGTGCTAACATACATTTAACTTTTCCTGCAAATCCATACTTTTACGCCGATGTACCCTGATTTCGTCAAAGCCGGTGCCATAGCAAAATCTACCTCCTCACGAATAGTAGAGAGAGGCACCGTCCCTGCCTGATATTTTTCACGTCTGGCAATTTCCGCTCCCGCAATACGGCCGGATAATAAAACCTTCACTCCTTTGGCTCCTGCGCCCATCACCCGTTCTATAGCTTGGTTGCAAATCCGCTTCTGCGGCATCCGTCTGAGCAATTGATCAGAGATCGTCTGGGCAACCAACAGTGCGTTCAGGTTAGGTTCTTTGACCGGCTCTACCGCCAATTCTACTTTCATACGGGCTTGTTCTTGCACGCTTTTGCCTACTTCATACGGGTTGACGGACCGGTTATTAAAGCTGATCTGCCGCTCTATATATTTCTTCAATTCCTCAAGTCCGCTTCCTCCACGGCCAATGACGACACCAGGGCGAGAAACAAAAAGCGTCAATTTAATTTTATTTATCGAGCGCTCTATGACAATCTGCGCGAGCCCTGCAGGGCGAAGCCGAGCCATCAAAATCTCGCGGATCTTGGCGTCCTGAAACACTAATTCTTTGTAATGTTTCTTGTCCGCAAACCATCGCGAGCCCCAATTGAAAACTACGCCGACTCGAAAACCCCGTGGATTAATTTTTTGTCCCATATGTTACTGTTTATCTGAAAGTACTATTCGAACATGTGTCATGCGTTTTTTGTAAGAATGTGCCTGACCGCGCGATACTGCGTGAAACCGCTTCATCGCAGGACCTCCCATGACTTCAATTGTTTTAAATTTCAACACATCCGCTTTTATCTGTTTTTGCATTGCATTGGCAATAGCTGAAGACACTACTTTTGCCATCGGACCTGCTGCATCTTTCGGCATATGAACGAGCTGGATCAACGCATCAGCAGGCTTTAGATGACGGATAAGATCCGCAATAAGCCGCAATTTGCGGGTGCTGGTTCTGATATATTTTGCTGTTGCTTCGTAGTCCATACTATTTATGTTTTATCCATTGTCCTCTTTGTTACTTGTCCGTGACCTCGAAATGTCCGCGTTGCTGAAAATTCGCCGAGCCTGTGCCCGACCATAAGTTCTGAAATAAAGACTTCTATAAATACGCGGCCATTGTTGACGGCAAACCGGTGTCCGACAAACTCAGGA
>CAYHEJ010000162.1:0-2655 GCA_964355625.1 uncultured Gammaproteobacteria bacterium | reverse complement strand
TCCTCATTATTACCGATTATTTTCAACACTTTTTGATCCGAATTTTGTCGGAATTCTTATCGTCATTACTTTTTTTCTGGGAATTTATATGTGGAGAAAAATGCCGCGAAAAACTCTGGTACTTGCTCAGGGAGTGAATGTACTTGCGCTTTATCTCACCTATTCACGGAGCAGCTATCTTGCCTTTGTCGTTGGTGTGTTAAGCCTGATACTATTTCACAAAAAATGGAAATGGCTCATGCTCCTTGCGATTTTTGTGTTTGCGATTGTGGTCATTCCAAAACCGGGAGGAAAAACTTTGCTTCTCACACGAATAGATTCGAGTATTGCGCGTCTGGGAAACTGGCAGGAATCGATTGGGATCATCGGGAGGTCGCCTTTTATTGGTAATGGATTTAATACACTCCGGTTTGTCCGCGTACCAACTGCAAGCGATTCGACTTCGCATGCCCTGGCGGGTGTGGACAGCAGTATTCTTTTTTTGCTGGCCACCACCGGAATTATCGGAACAGTTGTATACGGGTGGATTTTTTTATCTATCATCCGTCTACATGGAACTGTGTTTGGCGGTTTACTCTACAGTGTATTGGCGGCGCTTTTCGTTCACAGTCTATTTACCAATAGTCTTTTCTACCCGTGGGTGATGATTTGGCTCTGGGTGTTTGTGGGAGCAGGAGAACTCGTTATTTTTGATACGTAACATTCCGCTCGATCTTTGTAGCATTTCCAGCAAGGTCAGTCGCAATAATCGTTAGTTTATTATCCCCATCATTGAGCGGATATTGGTAGCTAAAAGTATTATCGGTTTTAATTACCACTAACCTGCCATTTATATTTACGCTTGTGTCGTCCTCTGTTTTTCCTTCAACCGTCACTAGGTTATTCTCTCCGTTAACAGTAGCATTATCCGAAGGAGTTTGAAGTTCTAAAATAGGCGGAGTATTTATTATCAACACAGAAAGAACGTTGGATAAATCGCTGAAATTTCCTTTGGCATCGGCAAGCTTGGCACTGATCGTGTTTTGGCCTTCCTTGATATCTGGTAGGGTGATTGAAAATGTACCGGTTTTGTCTACTTGTATTTTTTTAGCTTCTTTATCATTGACATAGAGGATGATCGTGAGGCCTTCCTGCCCGATGCCGCTTATCTTAAAGCCGGCGCTTTTTGTGGCAATAGGTTCCGGATCAAGCGTTGGCGGAAGAATGACATTTTGACTGGGTGTTGCAGGAGGAGGCGTTGATCCGCGCATGGTATCTACCAAAAGGCTCAGTCCGACGATCATTTTGACGCCGAAGACTCCTAAAAAAATAAGTAGGGCAATAGTTCCCGCGAGCCCCACAAAGAGGCGTTTCTTTTGTTTCCGCTCATCGAGTCTTCCGCGTCGGGAAAAGAGCATATGAGCCATTATACCAAACTGGTGCTCGAAATATTTTTTTGGTTAACAATTATGGTATCATATATTTATGCCGCAGAAGAAAATTCTTATCGCTGAAGATGAAAAGCCCATGGCCAATGCTTTGGGCCTAAAATTGAGCTCGGCCGGTTTTGAAACGACGTTGGTTTATGACGGAGAAGCCGCTATTTCTGCAGTCCAAGCGTCTCCATTCGATCTAATAATTCTGGATTTGGTTATGCCCAAAAAAGATGGCTTTTTCGTTTTAACTGAACTTAAAAAACTCAAGATTGCGACACCGGTGATTGTTTCTTCCAATTTAAGCCAGGAAGAAGATATCAAGAGAGCCCGCGAACTTGGAGCCAGGGATTATTTTATAAAGTCGGATACCACACTGGCTGAAATCGTAGAGAAAGTAAGGGTACAATTGACCATTGACCATTGACATGGTGTCAAATGTTAAATTCCTGCCTATATGACTGATACAAATACTACCACGAGTGTCGTTAAACCCATTGGGCAGCCCGTTATCAAAGATATTCTTTTGAAAGGAAATTATGTTGCGGCCGTTGATATCCAAAAAGCCGGAAACTGGGCAAAAATAAATAAATCTACCATAGAGGAATATCTCCTCACCCAGGGGATCATTACCAAAGATATTTTGGGGCAGGCTTGGTCGGAATTTTATAAAGTTCCGTATGCTGATTTAAATACAAAAACTCCTTCCCGCGAGCAGGTATTAAAAATCCCTCAAGACATAGCCATCACAAATCGTATCGTGCTTTTTTCAGAAGATGATGCCAACATAACGCTTGCAACCGATAATCCACTGCGGGTGAAACTCCTTCAGTCGCAACTGCAAATCCGTTTTCCCAAAAAAAAGATTTCTCTTGCGTACTCTGTCCCCGAAGATATCGACGCGTGCTTTATTCATTACCGCAAACCCTTGGAAACTCGCTTTTCCGAAATTGTGGCCAGCCAGACCAGAGTTGCCCCTGAGATTATTGATGAAATCGTCGCCGACGCGCTGGCATTTAAAGCCTCGGATATCCATTTTGAACCGCAGGAAAAAGAAGTAGTGGTCCGGTTTCGTATCGATGGGGTACTCCATGAAGCCGGCCGTTTCATCAAAGAAGTCTACGAGAACATTCTCAACCGGATAAAAGTTCAAGCCCACTTGCGCATTGATGAGCATTTTGCCGCCCAAGACGGAGCCATCAGATTTGTCAAGGAAAAAAACACGGTAGATATGCGGGTTTCC
>CAYHEJ010000161.1:0-2674 GCA_964355625.1 uncultured Gammaproteobacteria bacterium | reverse complement strand
AAATTACCACACACGAATGGTTGACAAAATAGTCATATAGTGATATTATCCTCTCCTGTATGTCACGTACTACCAGCTTAAAGTCAACGCTTTCATTGCCGTCGTTGATCACAGCCTACCCATGGATCGTTTCCTATATCGTCATCGCTCTCTCAGTCGCGGGGACCCTAGCCGTCTACCTCTATTATTGGTAGAATAGAGACATGGAATCGTTACTTTCCAGCGGAATCCCACTTGTATTAACAATCGTCGTTCTCGCCGTACTTCTGGGTCTACTCCACATCTGTATCGTACTATTCAATGCCATTCCTTTTAGCACGCCCATCATTTTGCAGATTCGCGGGATGGATGTGCTGATAGGTATGACCGTGTACCTGAAAACTTCCATCGATTTTGCCATTTTCATGGGCCGGCTGATGGCGACGTATCCGGGGTGGCGCAATCGAATAGCCATTGAAATCGGTACGGCCTTTGGCAATGCCATGGGAACGATAGCAGTCATCGCATTGTGGGTTTTCTTTAAAGATATCCATATTCTCCTCGCTTTGATGGTTCTCCTTGCGGCACTTGTCCTGTTTGAACTAGCCCGCGGATCGCTCGAACATTTTGCCAATTGGGAAGGAGACGGAGGCGTCAAACGATTCTTGTATCTCTCCCTTCGTCGATCGCTTGACTTTATCAACCGGTTGACCAATCCCGTCCTTTCACGGATCATGCCGGATTTGGGAGAAAAGCTCAAAGGAAAAGCCGGTTTATCCTGGAGGAATGTTTTGGTTTTTTCCATGAGTGTGCCGTTTATATTAGGCCTGGATGATTTTGCCGGATACGTGCCGCTTTTTAGCGTCGTCAACGTGTATGGTTTTGCCATTGGCGTGATTGGCGCCCATACAATCCTCAATATCAGTCTGTTTCTTTCACCAACCCGTACTATCAAGGCGGTAAAAAATGAATATATTTCTTTTGCCGGCACGATCGCCTTCATCGCCCTTGCCCTCTATGGCATATGGGAGAGCGGACGGATTATTTTTGGACTTTTTTTCCATTGACAACGCATGTTTCACAATATAAAGTGATACCATATGTCACTTACTGATGATGATTTGAAAAAAATATCACTCTTAATCAATACTGGACTAGGTGGGCTAAAATCGTATATCGACGAAAAATTTAGCGAAGCATTTCGTCTACTACCAAACAAACAAGACTTTTTTTTCCGTATGGACAGGCTATCTGGTGAATATAAAAAAATTGACGAAGCGGAAACGCTCCATGCCGGACAACTCTCCGAACACACAGATGAGCTTGAAAAACATGACGAACGCATCAAAGCTATTGAATCCCGTCATGATTCAAAACCCACTCCTCCATTTGCTGTTTGATTTTTACTTTTTGGGGCTTGACAGCGAAATAACAGCACCGTTACAATGTAAACACATGAATACGACTCGCTTGACCTATCACCTTATTATTCGAGATCTCTTTATTCCGTTTGATGGGGTGTGTGGATTGTGAGTAGATAAAAAATATTAAAAATCCACAAGACCCCGCAGATACGGGGTTTTTTTATGGCAACTGTAAATATGGAAAATAATAGAGTAAGACACGACAAAAATAAAGCGAGATTAACCGGAAGACATGATGGTCTTTTTTTCCTTGAAGGTCAAGCCCGTGGCGGTGGCAATCACGTAGAAACAGTAACCTATACGCTCTATGAAGCGAGGTATGCTGGCCCCGATGAAGTTTGTGATGTATTAGGAGTGGGTGAAAATGGAAACAGAACACCTTATGAAGAACTCCATGCTCAGGTAAAACCTGTCCCAATGACAAAGAGAACAACGTTTGACGTAAAAGGGACACCGATTAAAGTTGAAATCCAACCTGAAGGTTAACTCTGTTTAGATCTTTAGCTTCAAAAGGGGAGGCCTTAAAGGGGTCACCCGGGACCTCGAAGTACATTAATTATCTCTGACAAATACCAAGGTTGAGTTGGAGGAATAAATAGATTCTAACAGTGGTTTTGCTGCCTCTGTTGCCGTTGGTTGTGCTAGCAAGTTTGGATTTATTACAGTATCAGGAGAACCTTTATCTATTGCTGTATCTACTTGATAAATCATTCCCTCACTACTACTTTGCGGATTTGTGTCACCTTCCATACTTAGATCCTCTCCGGATACAGTTCGTCTTTTGTAAAAATCAGAGCGATTTCTTTGGCTGCAGCCTCGGCTGAATCTGACCGATGGACGACGTTGCGGGGTTTATCTACGCCAAAATCTTTTCTAATCGTCCCGGGTGCCGCTTCTGCCGGATCCGTCGGCCCGCAAATATCAAAAACTTTTTGGATCGCCCCTTCTCCTTCTAAAACCATGGCAACCACCGAAGTAGCCATCATCTGCTTGCACAAATCCGAGAAAAACGGCTTGTCCAGATGATGTGCGTACCACTTTTCTAAAATAGGTTTCGTAAGGCGGACCATTCTGAGGGCAACAATCGAGAGTCCCGCCCGCTCGAAGCGGTCTACGACCTGACCCACGACTTTTTTCTGAAACCCATCCGGTTTCACGAGAACGACTGTTTGTTCGATCATATGATCCTGATGATACTAAAATCCAATGTTTTACACAAGAGAAAACTTTGTTATACTCATAGTGTGCTTAGTAGAGTCTATAAAAATTGA
>CAYHEJ010000160.1:0-2687 GCA_964355625.1 uncultured Gammaproteobacteria bacterium | reverse complement strand
TAATGCAAATCTTCGATACTATGTTCCGCAACAACAATACGCCATGATGACCGCACCCATTACAGCTAATTTGACTTCTAACTATGGTACGGCGTCGCTTACGAATCTCATAGCTGCAGGTGAACTGAAAACTAACTTTACGAGCGCTGTAGGAACAGCAAATCTAGCAAATATCTATGTGAGTTCTACTTCAAGTGATAATTTGGTTGTATGTTATCAGCCGATTTCCAAATCATTTAAATCTAGTCCGGGAGCGATGTACAACAACGTCGGAGCGTCGGAAGCAACGTGTAAAGCTAACGGCGGTACGTCACTGACTTGCTCCATTTGTTTTAAGTAATTTACTTATATCTTGCCTCAATTTTTGCATAAATGCCTAGTTTATTTATTGGCTTCTTAAGTTTTCTTGTATTTATATTTTTTCAGGCACAAGGGATTCCTGCCGGGGATAGCGGTGATCTGGTCACTGCCGCAGCGACGTTTGGTGTCCCCCACCCTCCCGGATATCCCCTTTTTACACTCTTCGGTTGGCTTTTGACGAAGATTCCGCTTTTGACTGTTGCCTGGCGCGTGGGCTTGTTGTCGTCTCTTCCGCATGCTTTGGTGATTGTACTCACTTACAGACTGGTGCATCTTCTGACCAGGAGCATAAGTTCCGCACTTTTTGCAAGCCTTGTTCTGGCCGGAAATTATTTATTTTTTCTCTACAGTGTCACTCCGGAAGTGTTTGCGCTCTTGGATTTATTTGTTATCTCCCTTACCTATGTGATCATCCGGTGGGAACAAACAAAAAAACCAATCTATCTGTATGCGGCAAGTATACTTTTTGGATTATCTCTGACGCACCATCATATGATCATATTTTTAGTTCCAGCTTTCGTATTCCTCGTCTGGCGCGGCAGAAAAGGCCTTTCATTGGTACGGGTATTTGTTCTGTTTTGTCTGGGGCTTCTTCCTTATATATATGTGTGGGTCGCTGCAAACGCCAATTCCATCATCAATTGGGACAACGCGACGACCGTATCAAACTTTATTCATCTTGTCACCCGCGCGGATTACGGCACATTTCAGTCAAGCGGAGTCATAGGCGCCCTTCCTATCCAACGGCTTCTTCAAATCCAGGCGTTTGTGAAATATCTCCGGATAGATTTTACATGGGTAGGGATATTCCTGATTGTTGTTGGATTACTCAGTTTGTGGAGAAAAAAACGTTCGTATTTTATTTTTTTCCTGATTGCTATCGGGCTAATGGGGCCCGGATTTTTGTTTTACGCCAGCTTTCCGTTGGCCGGACGATTCACGCTTGCCACGTATGAGCGGTTTTTGCTTCCTTCCTATGTGCTTTTGTCCGTGGTTATCGGTGTAGGATTTGCATATATTAAAGGGAAAATTCCGAGAAATTTTTGCGTTGTGGTTTTTCTATTTCCGTTGATAGTAACCGGTACGACATTCGTAAAATTTTGGGGGTATTCTTCTGATTTTACGGCCGAAAATTTGGGCGTAGACCTACTAGCAGGATTGCCGCAGAACAGTATTCTTCTGGTTAATCGCGATACGACACTTTTTACTAGTCAATATGTCCGGTATGCCAGGAATTATCGTCAGGATGTAATACTGCTTCACGGAACAAAATTACTATTTTCGGATTATCAGGTATCTATAAAAAAATTGTTTCCATCTTTGATAATTCCATCGGAAGGGGATTTTTTTCATACATTTTTACTGAGTAATACGAAACAGAATCGCGTTTTTTCCTATGCGAAATACCCCCTGGAGGATGGTTGGTTCTGGGTGCCTTATGGAATAATCAATGAACTGATATCCAAAGATAATCTCCCGTTAACTGAGGCGATGGTAAAAGAAAATCTCGATCTTTGGGGAACCTTCCATAATCCAAACGGTGGAATACTCTCGCGGTACAGGCATCTCATGCTTTCGGATGTAGCTGATGTCTATACCAGTGCACGATTGGAATTCGGAAAAGTAGTTTTCCGCTCAGGTGATTTTGCGGTGGCCAAAAAGCAGTTTGAAGAGGCCATCAGCTACGGCGGAGAATCTCAACTGTCCGAAGCGTATATGTACTTAGGAATAAGTGAGTCACTCTTAAAAGAGTGCGATCAGGCTTTAGCAAGTTTGAACAAAGCCAAAACCATATCTTTTGAGATCGATCCTAATATAACCCTCTATGAATCACGCACCTACCGGGATTGCCTGGGTGATGAAAAAACAGCGGAAAAATTACTGGATATATATAATAAAGCTAAAGAAAAAAAGGAAACACCATTAAACCCAAAGTCATAATAACTCCGAACGCGCTTATGATAGCTCCAACAAGGAGACTTTTTGGTTTATATTCAACGACCACGTGGTGTTTCCCGGTCGGGGCAGTGATTGCCTGTTGATTGATGTTGGCAGGGAGTATCTGAGTTTTCTTTCCGTCAATTGTTGCTTCCCATCCGGGATAGAACGAAGTTGCAATAACGATAAGTGATTGGGATTGGGTATTTTGTATCTCAAATGCAATTTTTGTGTCGGTATCCTCACGCATGATAATTGTCGCAGGTTGTAATGAATCCGGAATTATAGTATCTGAGGGCTCAAGGATAACATCTTCTCCTACGGTGAAATCGTCCTCTTCAATGAGATTTTTTACTTGCTGGATTGTACTGGCGAAGCGTACGCGTGTA
>CAYHEJ010000159.1:0-2703 GCA_964355625.1 uncultured Gammaproteobacteria bacterium | reverse complement strand
AGTAAGGAAATCCGGAAGTGTCGTATCTGACTCACTCCGGGAGTGGGGGAGTTTATGGGAGAAAGTATGTAGGGGATGATATTCTTAGGCGCACACTGACGCGGTTTGGCTACGACGTCACGCATGTACAGAACGTGACGGACGTCGGACATTTAGTGAGCGACGCAGATGAGGGGGAGGATAAGCTTGAGAAGGGTGCCAAAAAGACCGGTAAAACCGTGTGGGAAGTGGCTGAGTTCTTCACCAAAAACTTTTATGACTCGATGGATAAGTTGAATATCTTGCGTCCGACCGTTATCTGCAAAGCCACAGAACATATTCCCGAGCAGATTGCCCTTATTGAAAAGTTATTAGCAAAAGGCATTGCCTACGACACACCCGAAGCAGTGTACTTTGACGTGACGAAATTTAAAAAGTACGGGTCACTCTTCGGGCAGAAACTTGAGGAGAAAAATACTGCTGTTCGTCATGACGTCAAGACCGGCGAGCATAAACGGCATTCGGCGGATTTTGCCCTGTGGTTTAAGCGCGTCGGCCGCTTCGCCGACCATGTCATGCATTGGGACTCGCCGTTTGGTGATGGGTTTCCGGGTTGGCATATCGAGTGTTCGGCGATGGCGATGAAATATCTTGGGGATACGGTTGATATCCACACCGGCGGCACGGAACACATGGCCGTCCATCATCCCAACGAAATTGCTCAGAGCGAAGGGGCAACAGGTAAGCAATTCGTCCGCTACTGGTTCCATCACGGACATCTCATGATTGACGGGGCAAAGATGAGCAAGTCTCTTGGAAACATCGTATCGGTTGACGATGTGGTGGCTCGTGATTTTGATCCATTGGCCCTTCGGTATTTCTATTTCACTGCTCATTATAAAAAGCCCATGAATTTTACGTGGGAGGCCCTCGGCGGTGCGCAGAACGCATTGAAAGAGCTGCGCTCTGCAATGCTAAATGCTAAATGCCAAATGCCAAATCGGACAATACTTTCTGAAGAGAAGCTCGAAAAGGTGGATGCGTATCGAGAGAAATTTAACGACGCATTGAGCCATGACCTGAACATGCCGCAGGCAGTGGCGGCCGTCTGGGAGGTAGTTAAATCCAATATCCCAAGTCAGGATAAGTACGATCTTCTGATGGATTTTGATGAAGTGTTGGGATTGCAGCTGTCAGCCGTCAGCAATCAGCCGTCAGCTATACCGCAAGAAGTGAAAGATTTAGGAACGAAGCGGGAAGAATTACGGCGGGAGAAAAAGTTTGCCGAGGCGGATGAGGTACGCAAAGTCATTGAGGTAAAAGGATATACAGTGGAGGATACGCCGGAAGGAGCACAGATTAGCGTGAAACGGTAATGGATGCCGCAGTGAGAGAACGCTCAGCGATGTTGAAGGAGGAGGGGTTTACCTGCAGTTCTACACGCGCACCGGGTCGTACGTTAGCAAGGTTTGTATTGCCTACAGCAGTAACCGTCCACTCACCGCCTTGCGATGCGAGTGCCTGTAGATTTGCGGGTGCGGAACTTGCAAATTGGATACCGTTGACGGTGATTGTACCGGCCGCTTCATCGATTGCAGAAACGATGGCGGTCAGTCGCATAAGCGAAGTCACGCTCGCCCGCGCCCGGACATCCTGCGGTTTCTCTGAGGTGGTACGATTGAGAATCGCCGTTATTACAATTGCGGCTACGATGAGTATGACACTTCCAAAAAAGTAGGGGAAGTTGCTCGCAGTTTGTTTCTTTTTCACATCCCTATTGTTCCATGCCTACCCTTGTCTGTCAAGCGAATTTTTCAGTATCTGAGTTTACGGTTGATATATTTTGCGCAGCATTATATTATAGGTTACTGTTTATTATGAAATATCTTGAGTTTGAGGAAAAAATGTTATGTGGTGAGGCAAAAGATGCCGATTTGGTTAGGTATTTTGAGTCGGAAGCAAGCTGTCTATATCTAACTCGAGGGGCTACACAATCTGATGCAATGGATGATGGTCATATTTGGGATATTAGTCACCGTGAAGGTGAGTTTCGGGTAGAAATTTGTGATGATCCGCTTGATCGACTTCAATTAGAGGCGCCATTTTATCGTGCTTTATACTGTGTTGAGCAGGCGCAGGAAACTTTGATAAATGCTCGTTTGATCAGCACTAAGGGTGTGGCGAGAAAAGCAATTGAAAGAGCGAATGCATGGCTTGATCTTTCTCGTATTATCGATTCTTCCGCCGAGGAGGTAAATCCAGATCTGGGAATGAATATTGAATCATATAATACACATATTGAATCGTCTGACAGTCATGTACTATGGCAAAAACTATGAAGGATGTTCTTGAAATCGTCTCTCGTGTTACAATCTCCCCATGAATCTGAAAGTCGGGATTGTGGGGTTGCCTAATGCTGGAAAGTCCACGCTGTTTAATGCTACCGATGTCTGCTTCCCCATGTTACAATTCTCCTCATGAGACAGTTCGATTTATTTGTTGATGAATCCGGTGTAGCCAATCCTCTTGACAAAAAGACGGAACTCTATGTTCTTTGCGGCTGTGCAGTTGAAAAAGATCAACGTATTGCTCTTAAAACGCGAGCGGATCAAATTAAGTATAAATATTGGGGAAGAACAAATATATTATTTCATTCGCGCGATATCGGATTGCGTATTGGAGACTATAAACAGTTTAAGAAGCATACGGCAAAATACATAGAAT
>CAYHEJ010000158.1:0-2764 GCA_964355625.1 uncultured Gammaproteobacteria bacterium | reverse complement strand
TTCAGACGTGTGCTCTTCCGATCTAAATCTATTTTTTTATCCTTGGCAAATTGCAGCAGCTTTTTTATGTCCGTCGCCTCAATGGGGACATTTTCTCCAATTATTTTCGTCCCCGGATTTCCTGGTGCAAAATACAGTACACCTGCATGCTTTGATTGTTTCAGTTTCCAGCCGATCGCGTGTTCTCGTGCCCCGCTCCCTATAATGAGAATGTTTGTTTTCATAATTATCCGTGTGGAAATAATTCTATAGCTATTTTCTTTGATTTTTTTACTATATTTTCATGTTTCGCCGGTACTAAGGGCACAATCCTTTGAACTTCTGGAAAATTTCCGAATTTCACATATGAATCGAGTGTCGCGATGACATTTTTGTGCTCCAAAGGAAGAAGTTTTGCGGTTACGTTGTTTGTCGCATCAATCAGGTTGGAATCCGGTAGTATTCGAAATGACAGTCGTTCAGCTCTTATGACCATTCCTTTATCAAATTCTTCTGTAACCAGATGCGTCGTTGCTTCTGTCCAGTTATTACCACCGGTCATCAAGGCATACGCGATGCGCGCGCACGTAACGCGTCTCCCATACATACCAATTCCCCCAAAATCACTTCTCCCTGGATCAAGCGGACCCGGATGCTGATTAATCAATCGGCCTTTGTACCTATCGACAACATTTTTTGGTGTCAGCGGCAGCCAGCCGTTCTGCGAAATGAGATCGACCTGACATCCTTGCAATGTCTCTAATAAATCATCTCTAACGACACGCGTCTTTATACCAAGTAAACGTGCTTTTTCCAAACCGCCAGCTTGTACATTATTTCCAATAACCACAACCGGCGTAATACCACGGAGACTCCCGCTTTGACACGCGCGAATAATAGCTTGCGCAGTACTTCCGCTACCAGACAGCAGGATAGCGAGGCGTAATGTTTTCATATCGGTGGACTATGCCCAACCATGCATCCCATACAAAATCCGGGTGCTTTTGAATTACCCGTGAGTGCTTCCCGTAAACCAGCCGAGCTGAGGTACGCGAGTGACGTTGCACCAAGTTCTTTGCGGATTTCCTCGACATTTCCGAAACGCCGTGCGGCAATCAATTCCGTTTCCGATCGGGTATTTATTCCCAAATGACACCCTTTGTCAATTGCAGGGCTTAATATCCGGAAGTGTACTTCCTTGACTTTATACAATGTTTTTAACAAATAAACCAGTCCCCGTGCGATGTTGCCTCGGACAATGGAATCATCAACGAGTACTACCCGACGGCCCAGAAGCAACTGTGCGTTAAAATTAAAATGATCAAGCACTTTCTGATAAATAGAATCAACCTCTGCCGTCATAAATGTCCGCTGTTCAGTAAGCGAATTTGCTTTATCGGTAATCGCCTGAAAATACGGCACATCGATAGCCCGTGAATAACTCATGCCGCCTTCAATACCTGTTCCGGGTACTCCTATGACAATATCCACCAGATCAGATGACAGTGGTGCCTCACGTGCCAATATCTTCCCGCTTCTCCTTCGCACATCATCCACAAGAGGGGATTTATGTATAGCCCGCGCATTTGATCGAGGTAAATGGGCTCGTCCGCTTCCATGTTGAATATATATATTTTCAAAGATACACAGGGCCCGCTGTCTCGTCGTCCGTTTTTCAATAATTACTAACCCTGTGTCAGTAACTTTTGCAATCGTCCCCGGAAGCAATTCGAAGATATCGGATACACCAATGGCTTCAAGAGCGCTCGTTTCGGACGCGGCCACAAAAGAGTACTGTTTTGTCGCCGGTTGAAGAAGGTGCCCGTACACGAGTGGTCGGATTCCATATGGATCACGAGCGAGATACAATGCCTTTTTCGTACCGACAATCAGACTCCAAGCTCCGGATTTTTTCGATAACACAGAGGCTATACGTTCATCCCATGTCGATTCAGAACTTTCGGCAAGCTCTTGTGTAAATATATAGGTATCGCTAACGAATTTCGACTCAGTTGCCTTATCATAGGAAAACTGTCCATTATGCGCTACAACGAACACATCTCCCGAGGTTCTATGAACTGCTGAAAATGGTTGTACGTTATCCGGATGAAATCCTCCACTGGTACCGTAGCGTACTTGATATATCCATAGCTTCGCACTCACCGCTTTATACTTCGCCTGCACCGAAGAGGTAAATACCTCATTGACCATGCCGATACCTTTGTGTTGGAAAATGTTACCCATCTGATCGAGAGCCAAAAATCCCGCTCCGTCATATCCGCGAGTCTGTAAGAGGCGTAATCCCCGAAGTCCACGTTCAAAAAACTGAATATCATCGCGGCTATATATTGCAACTATTCCGCAATGATCTAGGATAGAAATTTTGTCCGACTGCATTAGTCGATTCCTTCTGTAGGTTACCGTCCCTGTCAACTCGTGTCAATGGGGAATTAAAGCTGTTCGGTTCCGAAGTAGCGGTCGCCAAAATCTCCCAGTCCAGGGACGATGTACGCTGTATCATTTAATTTTTCGTCTATTGCCGAAGTAATAATCGGGACATCAGGATGATGCTCGCTTACTCGCTTAATACCCTCAGGAGCCGAGACGATACTCACACCTACAATCCGTTTAGCCCCCTTTTGTTTCACTGCAGTTATCGTATCGTCCATAGAACCGCCTGTTGCAAGCATGGGGTCAACGACATAGACGATGTGAGTCGACAGTATCTTCGGAATTTTTTTATAGTATTCTCTGGCGATTGCTGTTTTTTCATCCCGTTCTAATC
>CAYHEJ010000157.1:0-2766 GCA_964355625.1 uncultured Gammaproteobacteria bacterium | reverse complement strand
AATGAATCTCTTCAGGGATATGAGACTTGTACGCTTCCGGATCATGGCATATTACTTCTGCTCCGCGTGCCACAAGCTCTCTCACGACCACGAGCGCGGGCGATTCACGCATATCATCGGTATTCGGTTTAAAGGAAAGGCCCAAAACGGCCACCCGTTTGCCGCGAAGTTCTCCAAGGGCACGCGAGGCGAGTTCCACGAGTTGGTGTGGCTGCTTATCATTAATAGCAATAGTGCTTCCCAACATCGGCATGGACACTCCCTTATCCGATGCGAAGTGATACAGCGCCCTCGTGTCTTTCGGGAAGCAACTGCCACCATACCCGCAGCCACTAAAAAGATAATGGATGATCCCCGGCGTAATCCTTTTATTTCCTACTTTCGGACTCCACCTCCTGTCCGCATGAACTGTTTGCCATACATCAACAATATCCACACCAGGCGTTTGGGAGGCAATATCCCCAATCTCATTGGAAAAACTCACCAGTGTCGCCAATAATACATTGGATACGTATTTACTCATCTCTGCGGTGGGCAAATTGGTGAAAAATATTGGACAGCTCAGTTTAACAAATAGTTTTGCGTAGACGCGCGCGCTTTTAGAGTCGCGGCTTCCAATGACAATCCGATCAGGATGGAGAGCGTCCTCCACAGCGTTGCCTTCCCGTAAAAACTCTGGGTTCATGCAAACCCCCATCTCTTTGGCTGATTTACCCGAGGCATCTATAAGTATCGGCCAGACGACCGATTCCGTCGTGCCGGGTACCACCGTCGACTTAACAGCAATCACATGATACGAAGATTTACGGGTGAGGGATTCCCCGATGAGACGCACTGCTTCTTTCACTTGCGCGAGATCAATGGCACCGTCGACCGTAGGTGTACCGACGGCGATAATCGTTATATCGGATTTGACCACGCTTGACGTAAAATCCGCGGATGCCGTTAACTTTTTTTGCGCAATAACACGACGTAAAAGAGCATCAAAACCCGATTCAAAAAACGGTGCCTTCCCTGCATTGATAGACCCGACTTTGTCTCGGTTCCTCCCGACACACACCACACGATGCCCCGCATGGGCAAGCGCGGCTCCCGTCACCAATCCTACATATCCGGTACCGATGATCGAAACATTCATGACTTACTTCCTCCCACAGCTTTATACCATTGCAACGTACGAAATAAGCCATCGTCAAGAATTACCGTAGGATTATAGCCTAAGATCTCTTTGGCTTTTTGAATAGAAGGACGACGGCGTTGTGGATTATCGGTCAGGTACTCTTTGTCCTGGCTTACGGCTCTACGAACGCTACCCTCATAAACAAAATGCTTTTTTGCTATAGCCACCATCCGAGAAGCCAAATCTGACACGGAAACTTCCGGCAACTCAATCCCTATATTGTATGCCTCTCCCGAAGCACCCTTTACCAAAGCCTTGATATACCCAATCATGGCATCGGCTACATAGCAAAACGTGCGCGAAGGGGCACCGGTTGAGTGCATGACGATATCTTCACCGGATAAAATATTGCGGGCAAAGTCGGCAATAACCCTCCCATCGGTTATTTTCATACCCGGGCCATAGTTGTTAAACGGCCGCACTGTCACAATTGGGAGTCCGTGCACACGGACAAAATTAACACAAAGCGTTTCGCAAAATCGTTTCGATTCATCGTAGCATGCCCGCGGCCCGGTACAGGAAACATTGCCCCGGTAATCTTCGGGTGTAGGTATCGATTCAGGAGGCGGGTCACCATAAATTTCGCTTGACGAGAAATACAATAACTTTCTAAGGCCGTCTCTGGAAGACTTAGCTTTTGTTAACTCTTCTAAAATCCGATATAGCCCTAATACGTTAGCCGTCATGGTCTCAATCGGATACTGCCGATACACCATAGGAGAGGCAAACGATGCGGCATGAATAATGTACTGATAGGGTCCATCGGCAAGAAACGAATCGCGGGTCACATCCCGTGCTATCACATGAATGTATTCGTCTCGACTGAGACCCGCAAGCCATGCCGGAATACCATCGCGAAACCTGCTCACCGCCGTAAGATGTATTTTTTTCTTTGGATGATACTCATTCCAATATGCTATAGCCCATATGCAGTAATATCCTAAAAACCCACCCGCCCCGGTGAGAAGAAGCTTTGTTCCGGCCATTGTGGAGAGCTCCGAATCTAAAATCTCGGTTATATACGATAAATCATTCCTTACCACGTCATGAGGAAATGTTATTGCCATACCTTCCAGGGGGGGTTTCCGCTCGACCATAATTCATTGAGCGTCTCAAGCTCTTTATACGTATCTACCGCATACCAAAATCCTTCATGGGGGTACAAAGAAAGCTCCCGTTCTTTTGCAAGTCGTTGAAGCGCGGGGTGCTCTGTCTCCCCCTTTTTCAGATAGTCAAAAAATTTTCTCTTAAATACCATGAATCCGCCGTTCACCCAATCATTCATCACGGGTTTTTCGGCAAAACTCGTAACCCGGCTATGGTCATCTACAAGTGCCATACCGAATTTGGACCGCGGATGGACTCCCGTCATCGTCCCTATGGTATGTTGTTTGTCATGAAATGCGAGCAATTTTTTGATATCTAGATCTGATACGCCATCACCATAGGTCACCATAAACTGAGGATCTTCTTTCGGAATATATTGTTCACAAAGTAAAATCCGTTCGCCAGGGAGCGTATCGACCCCCGTATCGACAAACGTGATGGTAAAATCTTCCACGTCTCTCCTATTGTCTAAATAATAC
>CAYHEJ010000156.1:0-2803 GCA_964355625.1 uncultured Gammaproteobacteria bacterium | reverse complement strand
CCCAAACGCTACACCTGGGAGGCTATCATAGATCCCCCACTGTCGATCGAAACCCCGATTGAAGCGCAATAGACTGCCATTCAATACATCTCCTTCAACCTTCCATAGTGACGGGAGTATCTGTTTGATCGAATACGGAGATTGCGCCACAGGATAGGAAACCGAAGAGCCGTCAGGCACGAGACTCATCCCCTTCCACGCCGCCGGGTACTCCAACATGTCAAACGCCCGGACGGCCAAGACTCCTTCATTGGCAGTATCCTGAAACAGATGAATCGCTGCCTCTGTGGGCGCACTGTTAGAAAAAAAAGTTGGTTCTATTAACCGTGATGAAGAGGTCAATCTGACCCCGCCCTGAAGCTCTTTCATCCCCGTAATATACGGATATCCCTGATAGAGCGACGCGCGTTCAAAAAAATAATTATCACCCTTCCGTCCCAACACGACGCTCGGTTGCTGCCCGCTCCCAAGCCAATACTCGTACGCAAAAAGGTACGGGCGGTCCGGTGCGTAACGAAGCCACTGCGCAAAATGCGTGCCACAGTTGGTCATGCGACTCACTGCAGTGTCTCCCTCATACCGTATGGCACGAAGGACTGGGCGCTCTCCCCTGCATGCGTCAAGAGGGATATAAAATCCATCAGTTTTAGGATCATGGAAATACGAATATGCAGATTCCGCTTTTGGGAATGCTAACTGAAACGGCCCGGATATCTTGAGGGTTTCTTCACCTTTGTAGGGCACAAACACAAGTGATTTTTCCGCGCTACCTTCATACGAACGAACGAGCGCGTTGCGGACCGTTACGGTTTGGACGCTTTCTGTTGGGTTGACCACCCCAATCTCCAACGTGTATGGGGTGCCGCTTGCCACGAGCGAGCCAAGCGCAATCCGTGACGACAACGTACCACCGTTCGTCCGCAGCAGCCTGTGACTATTGAGGCAATCCTCTACCACACCCTCCCGTACACAAACATATGCTTGTGCCGCGTCTGTACCTGCAAACTGTGCTTCTATTTCTGCATACATACGTGTACCAGACAACCTCTTAGGAATGGTGAATTGTCCGCGCATACAGGACGAGCCGCTCTTTGCCGTCAATCGGAGCGTATCGCCATCTCCCTGCCCGTCCCCTTCAAATACGGTGGAGGGCGTACCAAAACACGAGAGTGGCTGGGTTTGCACGAAGGAGGAAAAAACGAAAGGAACAGCTGTTGCCTCACGAAACAACGAAGCCCGGATCATCTTTTCATGGAGCATAAACGTGCCTACTAATACTTCTGCGTCACTACCAAGCTCTGGCAGCGAAAGAATGACGTCATTGAGCTTGATGCGCTCTGTTTTGACTCCCTTCGGCAACGGCAATGTAATCGATCCCACGGGATAGGAAAATTTCTTGCCATTAATATCCGGCAAATAGCGGTGGTTAAAGCTCAAGACAACATGTTCCGCTTTTTGTTTCCCGGAAACATCGACCATATACGAATCAACGTCAGATTCCGGTACCGTTACACGATAGGAAAGCGGTGGATTGGGATTGGCATACTGGATGGAAAACGATGCATCATTCCTCGAAACAACGTTGCTCTGTTGTCTAAATGGTACAAGCGCCGAAGGACTCGCAGAGTCTTGTAAAATAATTGATTGGTCTTTCTGATCCAACACCAGACCGAAACTATTGGCAATACCCGGATCAATGGTGACAGCTTGGCCCACTGCCTGAACTGTAGGCACAATTGACGCTACTTCATACAGACCAAGCTTTGCGCTCTGCGGGCCTCCAGTAAAGGCAACGGGGTATGTCCCCCGCAGGGAAATACCAGCATCCTTCACGAGAGCCAGATGCGTAAGAATGTCGCGTGCCTGACCATAATACTGTTTGGCGTCAAACGTCAAATTTCTTTGATAGACGCTTGAGGAAATAGATTCATCCAATACGACGAATTGGACCCCGGCCTTTCGTAATAAACGCGCAAACTGCGCGGCGACAATCGTTCGCTTATCCGTGTTGTTGCTTCGATAAAATGAATTGATGAGACTGCCAATTTCTTCGTGGAGGTACGCGTTCTCCATGCTGGCCGGCTCAAACGTTTTGTCGATATACGGTTTGTTTATCAAATAATGAAAAAATGACGAACCCACATACCCCCAGGAGAATGACCGCCAATAGCTGTGCCAACTATCCATAGGCAGATGGAGTACCCGCCCCTCGCCCGGCGTTTCATTGATGACCCGGGCTATGTCAAAATATGCATTCGGAATCTTGTTTAACGCCAAGGAACCGATAAGATCGCCGGAAATATACATCCGAAACGGCCATGCGTATCCCAACCCTACCAGTAATAAAGCTGCTACAAGAAACACCTGCATTTTCTTTTGACGAAAAAACGAAAAAAGAACCATCATTGCGTACGCCGCAGCGATGCTACCCGCCAAACTCACATAGGCATGGAACTTCGTATCAGAGATACGGAAAACGATATCAAAAAACGGCACATGGTCTTTTAGCCACAAATAAATAAATCCCAACGGACTAAACTCCTTCATGGAAAGGAAAATGAAAACAACGATCCAGGCTGGTATCCAAAACGCATGCCTCGCCTTTTTTCCTTGCACAAACAGAAGGAACGAACCCGTGGCGTATAAAAGAGGAAACAAAAAGAGCATGATGCGCCACGGGGCTTTGGTATATTCATCAAGAAGCGGATGGATTGGAGACGGTTGTCCATCCAGAGATTGGAAATTGAGATCAAAAAAACTTGGCCGGAGGATGGCTTGCTTATCCCAGGAAAAATCGCTTGCA
>CAYHEJ010000155.1:0-2824 GCA_964355625.1 uncultured Gammaproteobacteria bacterium | reverse complement strand
GTCATAGTACCGTGAGTCTTTGTCCCAATTTTCTAAAAAATGAAACAAATGACTTCGCTTGTTGCCTCTCGGCGACCCACCGATGAGGTGGGATTCGTTGCAGTATAGCAGATTTAGCGGGTTTTTTCTATAGCCTTCAGCGCGTCGGTGAGCGCTTTCAGCTCACGCTGAATATCGCCCGTATCACGGGCTGTCAAATCTTCCGCAGAGCCTTGTTTCGTCAATGCCTGAATTTTCCGGTGTAATACCACTTTCTGAAACTCACGGATCGCTTGATGCCACTGTCGTGTAAATAATTCCTCATCTCCCAGTAAATCCGCGATATCCCACAAAAACGCCTCATCTAATGTCGGCAATAATTCAGCTGGTAATGAATCGGCAAAATCTTTGATTAAAAATATTTTCTTGCCCTCCGGCTGTCCTTCTTCCGGGGAAAAAAGAGTCACAAGCTCGTCGATGATCTTGTGGACCGCCGGATGGGTAAACTCCGGCAACAAACCCGTCTCCTGCATATCTTCAAAAAGATCAAAGGTTTTCCCTTGAAGAAGTAGTGCAAGAATATAGACTTCTAATTTTTCTGCGCGCGAGGACGCTTCTTTCTCGACTACTGCGGTGGATTCACTGCGAGACGATAAACCGGAATTTCTGGCAACTCTCCGCATACTTTCCCCCAAGGCGTCCTCAGATGTATCTAACACCAGTGCGAGTTTTTTTACATAATGATTCTGCACGACGGGATTTTCTATTTTTGACAGAACCGGCAAAAGTTCTTCGCTTATTTTTTTCTTCCCAAATGCCGTTTTTACATCAAACCGCTTGTGTGCTGAAGAAAGAAAATAATCATACACAGGAACAGCTTCTTTGATAGCTTTTTTCAATAACCCCGGACTTTCTCGTGCCGCCTCATCCGGATCTTTCCCTACGGGAAGGGTAACCACACTCATATCCAAGCCAGCCGTATCTGCTATTTCTATGCCTCGCCTGGCAGCTGCATCACCGGCCATATCACTATCCAATGCAAACACGAGCCGCTCGGCAAAACGTTTCAAAAGCCGTACATGGCCTTCAGTAAGCGCTGATCCCTTAATTGCAACCACATTGGGGATCCCCGCCTGAAAAGAAGATATGACGTCCAACTCACCCTCCATGACGACCGCAACGCTTTCTTTCTGGATCGCATCTTTAGTTACATCCAAGCCGTATAACACATTGCTTTTTATATACACCGGTGTTTCCTGAGTATTGATGTACTTCGCCTCTTTTTCTTCGGGATTCAACACGCGACCCGCAAACCCTACGACATTACCACGATGATCTTTGAGCGTAAACATTACCCGACCGCGGAACCGGTCGTAAAAACCTTTACCGCGATCCGAGCGGATGACAAGTCCTGCTTTTTCCAGAAGCTCTTCGTCATACCCTTTCTTTTTTAGATATTTATACAGCCCGTCCCAACTATTGGGGCTATATCCCAGCATAAACGTTTTTATGGACTTATCCGATACTCCGCGGTTTTTTAGATATAAAAATCCCTTTTGACCAAGAGCGTGTTTAGTCAACACGTAGTGATAAAATTCACTTGCTATATGATTTACCTCGTACAATTTTTGCTTTAGGTGTGTTTCAGGAGAATCAGATATTCCACGCGTCAATTTTACACCAGCCAGAGCCGCTAACTCTTCCAGTGCTTCTACAAAATCGACATGAGAGTAGAGCATGACAAAATCAAACACACTCCCGCCTTTTCCACATCCAAAACAATGAAACATTTGCCGGTCCGGAGACACCATAAAAGAAGGAGATTTTTCGTTATGGAACGGGCAGAGTCCTTTAAAATTGCGGCCTGCTTTTTTGAGCTTCACGCTTTTGCCGATAATGTCGATGATATTAAGACGGGATTTGATTTCTTCAATGTCGCTCATAACTCCTGAAGGATACCACGAAACAGATGATGAACCAACTAGTTATGACCAAATGGGAATCGAGAAATGTTCCTTCCGGTACTTTAAATACAAATCAATACTTTCCCCGTGATCAAACGCAAGTTCTTCGAGGGGTAATAGTTTATCAATCGGAATCCATTCAACTTTTGATGATTCATGGTCCGGCTCACCGGTTTTTTTGATAGGTTTAACGAGAAAATCTAACGCGACATTTTGCCGATCTTCCTTGGGACGATTCGGGTTTGAATTAATCCGGAATAGAGAAATGACCTCTCCCTCCCACCCTGTTTCTTCTTTCAACTCTCTTAATATCCCCTGAGCTGTAGTTTCATCGCGATCTAAAAATCCGGCAGGCAATCCCCATTTTCCAGTTTCTAAGATATCCCCTGCGCGTTTTACGAGTAAAATCCCGTTATCTTTTTCCACGATTGCATGCACCACAACATGGCGAAGATGTACTTGAAATTTATTTTCAAAAGAACAGATAATCACAAAGTTAAAAGTTATTTTTTATAAACTCTGCATATGCCTCACCATTCGGCCGGAGCGTGCCGCTTGTTTCGTTTAATGCTCTCGCTCCATCTGGAGGATTGGTATCCATACTAAACCATATTGCATATGGCAAATCCAAATTCACTATTTTCTGCATTACGTTTGCTACTTGTTTTGGATCGGTATTTGCCTGCTGACCGACTTCGTTGGTCATAACCGGTAATCCCGAAGCTGCTCGTAAATAAGCTACTGCTTCGCCTAATGCCTCCGCATCAACTATATACCAATGAAAGTTTGCATAATCCGCTCCCGCTGATTTATATCCAGCAAGAAGCTCTTTGCCTTTGGTAATCTGTTCTTGGCCTTTTTTTGAATTAACCTGCGAAATT
>CAYHEJ010000154.1:0-2837 GCA_964355625.1 uncultured Gammaproteobacteria bacterium | reverse complement strand
TTTAAATAGATTATTGAGGACTTGTTTCGGCCGTGCGTCGCGTTTGAGTTCTATCCATGCCCGGATACCGCGGCGGTCGGATTCATCCCGCAGATCTGAGATTCCCTCGATTTTTTTTTCTTTGACGAGGTCAGCAATCCGCATGACAAGTTGGGCCTTATTAACCTGATATGGCAGCTCCGTGACGATAATGGCGGATTTACCTTGCCCAATGTCTTCGATCTCAGCTTTGCCACGCATGACGATTTTGCCCTTTCCTGTTGCGTAGGCGGCTTTAATTTCATTAATGTCGTAAATAGCACCGCCTGTCGGGAAATCCGGTCCTTGGATGTATTCCATCAGTTCGTCAACCGTGACATCAAAGTGAATGAGGCTTTTGATGCCGCGTTCAAGGGTAATAGATTTGTCTACCGTGCCGGACGGTTTTTCAATTTTGCATTTATCGATTAAGTGAACTATAGCGTCGATGACTTCATTGATATTATGCGGAGGAATTTTTGTGGCCATTCCGACTGCGATGCCTTCACTGCCCATCAAAAGCAAATTGGGTAATTTGGCCGGGAGATACGTTGGTTCATCGATCGTTCCGTCAAAATTCGGGAGGAAATCAACAGTTTCTTTTTCTATATCCAAAAGTAACTCGTCAGCGATTCCTGCTAATCTACACTCCGTGTACCGCATAGCGGCCGGAGGATCGCCATCGACTGATCCATAGTTTCCCTGTCCGTCGACGAGCCGGTAGCGCATGGAAAATTCCTGGGCGAGACGGACGAGTGCTTCATACACCGGTGCATCTCCATGCGGGTGATATTTACCCAACACTTCTCCTACCACTGATGCGCTTTTTTTATATTTACTGGTGTGGTGAAGGCCGATCTGATGCATGGCAAACAGAATCCTGCGATGGACCGGTTTAAGGCCATCCCGCACGTCCGGCAGGGCACGCGCGACGATAACAGACATAGCATAGTCCAAGTAGGACTTTTGCATTTCCGTAACGATTTCAGACTGATTGATTTTGCCGATATCCATAGACTATTAATGAATAAATCCTGCGATAAGGAGAGCCACGATATTTGCGACCTTTATCATCGGGTTTATCGCAGGACCGGCCGTATCTTTGTACGGATCCCCGACTGTGTCGCCTGTGACTGCTGCCTGATGGGCTGGTGATCCTTTCCCGCCAAAGTGGCCAGCTTCAATATACTTTTTGGCATTATCCCATGCCGCTCCGCCTGTGGTCATCGAGAGACCGACGAATAGTCCGGTGGTGATTGTGCCGACGAGTAAACCGCCCAGCGCCGCAGGTCCCAAGATAAATCCGACCAGAATCGGGGCCGCAACAGGAATGATTGCAGGAACGATCATCTCCTTGAGTGCCGCTTGTGTGACGATATCTACAGCGCGGCTGTAGTCCGGCTTGGCTTTGCCCTCCATGATGCCTTTAATTGTTTTAAATTGCCGCCTTACTTCGACTACAACTGCGCCGGCTGCTTTGCCGACGGCTTCCATGGCAAGCGCGCCGAATACATACGGCAATGCTGCGCCGATAAATAGTCCGATCAGAACCATCGGATCTTCCAGCCGAAATTGCACGGTGCCCTTCAGTTCCTGTGTGTAACTTGCAAATAAAACGAGTGCCGCAAGACCGGCGGATGCTATGGCATAGGCTTTCGTCACGGATTTTGTCGTGTTGCCGACTGCGTCTAAGGCATCAGTTACGTTTCTGACTGCCTCGGGCTGATTGGTCATTTCTGCAATCCCCCCTGCGTTATCCGTAATCGGTCCGAACGCGTCAATGGAAACGACGATTCCAGTCAGGGATAACATAGCCATCGCCGCGACTGCCACTCCATAAATACCGGCGAGTGTAAAAGACACAAGAATTGCCGCGGAGATAAGCAGAACGGGTGCTAATGTCGACTTCATGGAAAGTGCCAATCCCGCAATGATATTTGTCCCATGTCCGGTATTGGATGCATCAGCCAAGTGCGCGACTGGTCCAAATTGTGTTGAAGTATAAAATTCTGTGATGCCCACCATCCCGATAGTTATGGCTATACCCACCAAACTTGCAAGGAATAAATTCAAGGGGGCATACATGCCGTTTTGCCCCATGAGAACTTGTGTAGCAAACCAAAAGCATACTGCAGAAATTGCTGAGGTCGTCAGGAGCCCTTTATAGAGGGCCGGCATTATTTTTTTATCCTTCCCGAGCTTGACTGCAAACGTTCCGATGATAGAAGCGACGATGCCTGATGCCCCGACGACGAGTGGAAACATAAGAGCGTTTACAAATCCCGGCATCAATTGATGTCCCAAGAGAATTGCAGCAACAGCGGTGACGACATACGTTTCAAAAAGATCCGCAGCCATACCGGCATCGTCTCCCACGTTGTCCCCAACGAGATCGGCAATGACTCCGGGGTTTCTCGGATCATCCTCCGGGATTCCTTTTTCAATTTTTCCTACCATGTCCGTGCCGACGTCTGCGCCCTTCGTATAAATACCGCCTCCAAGACGCGCAAAAACAGAAATAAGCGATCCGCCGAATCCCAATGCAACGAGCGGCTTGAGGTCAAGACCTGCCCCTGATGTGATGGTCAATATGAAATACATGACTGAGACGGACACAAGCGCCAGTCCCGCGACCATCAGCCCCGTGACCGCTCCGCCGGAAAATGCTACAGACAGAGCTTGCGCAAGTCCGCTTTTTGCGGCTTGGGCCGTACGGATATTTGCCCGGACTGCGATATTCATACCGATAAATCCCGCAATTGCTGAAAAAGTTGCTCCGAGAGCAAATGCAAACGCCGACATCCAGCCGAGAGTAAATC
>CAYHEJ010000153.1:0-2852 GCA_964355625.1 uncultured Gammaproteobacteria bacterium | reverse complement strand
AAATCGCGGCACGCACGCGCGGATTTCGCCATCAAATTCTGTAAGGAGCCGGGTTAAATGACCATACATTTCACTCTCTTCAAACTTCCCCTGCTGGTAATGCATGCGCGTGATTATTTTGGCCCAGAGAGCTAAATCAAATCGCCCCGAGTATGCTTCCTGTACCGATCGGACCATGAGTTCACGGAACTGATCAGTCGTAATCTCCCGCCTCCCAACCCCGACAATAAAAATATCCGAGGATATATCCCCGCTTTTCATCAAGTGATAGAGCGCGGGCATAAGCTTCCGGTGCATGAGGTCACCGGTCGCGCCAAAAATAACCATCACCAAAGGAGATTCTGAAGTCATAAATCTTTCACCGCGACCGGAACGACATCGACAATTTTGTGAATCGAGGGTCGGTAAAGAATCGCTTTTTTGATGCCGGTATAGATGAGGACTTTGTCTCCGTTTTGAGCAGTTGCAAAAAACGCCTGACCTTTCAGCTTATCTTTATCATTCACCGTTGCGACCGTGGGCGTCTCATTAGAGGGCAATATCATAAGCTTCCCCACCTCTGTCACAAGATTTTGGGTGGGATTAGTACGCCGACTGAAAAAAACAACCGCAAGAATCAAAATAAGCACGCCGGCTATAACGAAAATTATTATTTTTTTACTTATCATAGAGTTTATTATACGCACTTCTACTTATGAAGCAAGGACAATCTGCCAAAGTTGACAAAGAAGTTATGTCCATATAAGATATGTACAATGAAAGTGAAGGATCAGGAGTCTGCATTTGATTGGGATGACGGAAATCTAGACAAAAGCTGCCGTAAGCATGGAGTTACGCCAGAAGAAACAGAAAGCATTTTTGTTGACAAAGAAGCGTATGTTTTTCCTGACGTCAGGCATTCAGAAAAGGAAAACAGATTCGTAATATTGGGAAAATCAGATCAAAACAGAAATTTATTTGTAATTTTTACTGTTCGCGATGACAAGATAAGAATTATTTCTGCTAGACGAATGCATCGAAAGGAGGTTATAAAATATGACAAAGCTAAAAAAAGCACCGAAGTTTAAAAGTGAGGCAGACGAAGCCAAATTTTGGCTACGGGTAGATTCGACAAAGTATGTTGACTATTCGAAAGCTGAAAGGTGGGTTTTTCCGAATTTAAAATTAACGTCCCGGCCAATTACCTTGCGCCTGTATAACGGGGTGATTGACCGATTAAAAATCAAAGCCAGAAAGCTTGACATGCCTTACCAAACCTTGATAAAACAATATATTTTTAAAGGACTTGGGCTACCTTCGGAGTAACGTATGTGGCAAGGGTTTTTTGAATCAAAAAGCCGATGGCTATCGGCATGATAGGCAGGAGAAAAAGCCAAGCTTTAGCCAATTGAATTTCATTGCCAAACTGCAACAAGACAAAAAGTCCGATAAAGCTCAACGTTCTCATAACTCCCAAGACAATATCGCGTTCGAGCAACATATGATACTTCTCCTGCCAACTCCCTTCCGCCTGATCCAATGCATCAAAGTACACCGTCGACAGCTTATTGCTAAGCATGGGCACAGTGAATCCTGAGATAGCAAGAAACAACCACACTCCTATTGGTGATTGAAAAAGCGCAAATACAATAATGGAAACAGCTCCTCCGACGGCTCCAACCCAAAAAGCGGACGGATGCTTTATCAAAAGAGGGATGGCGTAGAGACTCGCAACCATGGAAAAAACGGAAGCCATCGTCAAGACAATGCCTAGATCCGCTTCATTTTTAAAAATAACATAGAGTAAAATTCCGGTGACGGTGCCGATTGCGACATCATATAAGCCCAAAATTCCTTGCTGAGCGAGAACAAGTTTCCAACGCGAGCTCCGCCGGTGTTCCCAAATGTGCCGATAGGAAAAATTCGGGATGCCATGAGACGGAAGTTTACCAATAATACAGACAGTTAGTATATTAATGACGGCCACCAGAAAAAATAACACAAGATATCCATTCGTAACTCCCAAAGACGTACGAGCGACGAGAGTGATGATAAGACCGCCAAGAGCAGGACCTAGCGCATTGGCAAGGTTAAATATAGCCCCTCCCCACCCAAAGTACGAAACCCGGCTTGCCGAATGCGTAAGAATATATTGATTCAAATTGTATGCGGCCCAGAAGTTCCCGCCGGAAAAACCGGAGAGAATTCCAAGAGGAATGACGTAGGCGACACTGTGATCTTTCAGAAAAAATAATAATAGATAAAATAAAGAACCTGCCACAAGACTCACCTTCATCAGAGTTCCTGAAGAGACATACCGGAGCACCAATCCTGATAAACCAAAAAATAAGGTCATGGAGGCAAATGAGGCTATATTAAAAAGAATAGTCGTTTTCAAATCACCATGGGCGAAGAAAAAAACCGTGACAAAAATCCCGGCGAGAGATGCAGCCAAAATATCAAACCCCTGAATAATAAGGAGCTTGCGCTCATCTATGGATAAATTCCGCATACGTTCTTAATTATAGCTTGTTTGACCCGTACCTACATTGAAATTAACTATAGGTTTGTGTATACTACTCCCTCATGAGCTCAGAATACCCAAAATACATGGTACAGAGAATCACGGTGGATTTACCCGAAATATTTAAATCTCATCCGGGTCTTGATGCCACAATACAACAAATAGAAAACAGAAAAGGTACGGAGATTGCAACTGCCGCAAGATTTTTAGCTTTGACTGGAAGAAATGACATAATTGCGGAAGCTATAGAAACCGGAATACTTGACCACAGAAGTAAGCCTATTTCAGTCAGTACGCTTCAACATTTTGATCTTCATAATTATACCGATCTGTATAGCTTTAGTGCAGG
>CAYHEJ010000152.1:2043-2860 GCA_964355625.1 uncultured Gammaproteobacteria bacterium | reverse complement strand
TTCCGCTCACTTTTAAGCAATAGCACGAGGCTCAAAAGTGCCCAAAATGTCGCAAACGAGTCAGGTAAAATCGTACGTCCATAGTAGATGCTAAATGGTAATATGGCGTACAAAAGCGCTCCTAATACTGCAGCCATTGGTCCGATAAATTCCAACAGTATTATTCCCAACAATAATACGCTTAAGGCCGTCGACACAATGCTGACCAGTCGTAAGCTTATTTCAAGTGAAAGCTGTGGAAACGTTTTATATACTGCGACCCCAAAAGCTTGATAGAGAGGAAGTTCGACCATCCGCCACCCATTGGGATTATCTTTTCCTGACTGAATATTGGAAAGGTCATCATACTGTGGGTGTAACAAATCCACGCCATAGCGTAAAAAATTGCGGGCCACTGCCGCGGTATCAGCTTGTCTCCAACTATGCCAATCGGCTATGGGGTTATCCAACCGGTATAAACGAACCAAAATTGCAGCCGCAACAATAATGGATAAGAAAATGATTTCTACTTTCTTCATTGAATAGTATGGACTTGTCCATCTGCATTAAATTCGAAAACTTTTTGATAGTTGGAATTGTATTCAACCGCATTGAAAGCTTCGATCACAGTCGGCCACATAAAGACGCGGATATTGGGATTTCGGAAAATAAACCACATCGCGTCAGGAACCCCGACGGGGAACACCCACGCTTCTCCCCTGCGGATTGGAACGTTGACAAGGTGAAACTCCATAGGGGTTGTCGCCCAAGAATCCTGGTACTTACTCTCCATAGATACGATAAACTGCCGGGATGCTTCTCCTGCATCTTTCCAATT
>CAYHEJ010000152.1:0-2033 GCA_964355625.1 uncultured Gammaproteobacteria bacterium | reverse complement strand
TAAACTGGAACAATACAAATGTACTAATAATCAATATCGTACACATCGCAGCAATATTTTTACCGTTTGTCAAAAATAACACATAGAATCTTTTTATCGCATACACCAAAAGGATGACTATACCGACGGACGCCAGATAACTGTATCGTGAAGTAATATTGCCTAAGCCTAAAAATGGCAAAAGCGAGATGATAAAAAAACCTATTCCAAAAAATACTATCCGCTTATCTTCGTTTTCTATCCGGTTGCTATATTTCTTCCAAACCCACATAACAACCCAAATAATACCTAAAGATACAACTCCAACTACTATCATGTCTTTTCTGGCTGCGGTTCGGAAAGTCTGAATTATCGGCAAAGTTACCGGACCGAAAATCGTAAGGAATAGATATCCCAACGTGTTGCCGATGACGTTAAGCGGAAGCTTGAGGAGATTGTAATTATAGTCTCCGCTCAACCAATGACTTGAAGCCGCGTATCGCATAAGTAAATACAATGGTATTGGTGCGAATAATATTGCATGACGGAGATTGCGTACACGTTTTATGGAAAAAGTGTACAGCACATAGAACAAAGGAGTTACGATTCCTATCTCGTGAAAAAGGAGAGCGAATACGAAAAATCCGAGAGTCAGTACAAAATAGAGCAATTTTTTTTGTTCCTGCCATGCAATGTAGCAAAGCAGACTCGAAAGAGAAAATACCGCAGTAAATAGGAATCCGGTGCCGGATATCCAGAATACCGGCTCTTCATGCCCGGTGAGTATCAGAAACAGTATTGCTCCCAGAAAAGATAGAGATACATTTCTCAGAATTTTTCTTCCAAGGAAAAAGACAAGCACCGACACACCAAAATGAAGCATGAGAGAGACCATATGATATGCATTCTGGTTAAGCCAGAAAATAGAATGCATGATAAGAAAGTAAACCTTCGTTCCCGGCCGGTAAAAAAATCCGTCTGCCTGCGTAAAATACTGCAACACAGTTGATAGTGTAGGTGGACGCTCTGCGGCCCACCGGAGCCAGGTATAATCATCCCCGACAAAGTAGTTCGGGAGCATGGCTGAATATAAAACGATCGTTAGTATGAATAAATACACGACGACCGCAGCGGGCGACGTAATGACAGTCCGTAACGATGTATATATATCAAGGGCTTTATGTTCATACGGCCGGAGCAAACCAAGAGATATTCCAAAGAGCATCCAAAGAACAAACGCGACCTTGGAAGCTTCAAATACATCAATAAATACAGCATTAATCGAGAGTCCCACGATCCCTGCAGAAAACCCGATAATGAAACCCCTAAGCTCTCTATCTTGCGCTACGGATAATGTCTTTTGGATATAAATTCCAGTAATCAAAAATATTGCTAAAAATGCCCCAAATCCCAATAATCCCACCTCTCCCAACATACGAAGATAACTGTTGTCTACGGCCAAACCCACTGATCCGTAGCCTCCTCCAAATAAAATATTTCTATTGAACGTACTTATTGCGCGCGGCCATTCTCCCTGAAATCTTGTTGTAAAAGATAAATCATACGTAAGCACTTTTTTAAGTAAATAATCGCCGTTTATTACATATACGTTTGTTGACGTAGCGGCAGATTTTTGCGTTGGTTCATAATAAAAATTTCCTAATCTGCGGCTAACCGGTGAGAGCGAAAGATTAATATAACCTGTTCCCTGAGGCAAATTTTCTCCCGTGGGTGCATTAGGATCCGTCATGAGAATGACATTATCTTCAAGCGTCTGATAGTTCAGCACAAGTACCGCTGAAGGACTTGCGGTCATCTTGACATCGGCAATGCTTGTCGAATACTGCTGTTTTACAATCTTATCTTTAAGATAAATGTTCGGCACGATCTTCGTGTGACCAATTGCATTTCCTGATTTAGCATCCACTAATACATCAATCTCTCTCACGGTATTTCCAAAACGATCTACGATTCCGGGTGAAAAGATTATCACGAAGACCAAGGCTATTGCTGCAAATGGAATCGTCAAAATAACAAGTTTTTTTTTCTGAATA
>CAYHEJ010000151.1:0-2861 GCA_964355625.1 uncultured Gammaproteobacteria bacterium | reverse complement strand
TTTCTTTCGAGGATTCAATAAATTCCTTATACCCATGATATCTCTTGCTTATAATGGAGTCATTGGTACCAAAAGAAGATAACACCATATCTGTCTTCACCCATGGGGTATGTCTCTTTCCTGTATATTCAGCATAAGACGAATATGCTTTCTCGATATCTTCAATAATCTCTTTTGGATTTAAATGAATATATCGGGACACATGGAGAAAATAGGGTTCTTCAGATACTAACGCTGCTTTATAGATATTTTGAAAAAGTTTACCGACACGATGGTACCGTTTATTAAAATACATTGCATATCGAATAGAAACAGAATGAAGAAATTGATGCATACTTTGCTCCTTTTTTTGCTGCAATAACAAGTGAAAATGGTTCGGCATGAGGCAATAGGCGATAAGATCGATTTCTTTGTAGAAAATTTTTGGTTGACGCGGTACCCCTTTAAAGGTTGAACCCTTTAAGGTGACATCAATCTGTATCATTTTTTTATCTGAACGAGGACTTAGCGCATCTTTAAGAATTCGTAAAAAAACCACATAGTCTTGATGGTCAAGAAAAATTTCTCGCTTCTCAACTCCACGGTTGTAAACGTGATAGATGCCATTTTCAATATATACTTTAACAATGTTGCGTGCAGGCATAACTTTACTATACCTTTAAAGGTTGAACCCTACAAGTTAAATATTGCGATGAAACTTTCCGTGAATTTCTTTGAGTTGTGGGTTTGTTATGTGGGTGTATATTTGCGTTGTTGACACGTTTTTGTGCCCCAACATTTCCTGAATTGCCCGCAGATCCGCTCCGTTGGTCAGTAAATCCGTCGCAAAGCTATGACGAAGCCCATGTGGAGTAATTTTGATCGGCAGCCTTCCTTTTTTTACATATTTTTCTACCAGCCGTTGGACACTTCTAGCTGTCAGTCGCAGTGATTCACCTACATTTTGCCCTTCATCCGGTTTCTTGCCGGAGTACCGGATAAAAAGCGCCTGCGATTCATCCCCCCGGTCTTTAAGATATCTCGTGAGCCACTCAACTGCTGAGTCTGACAAAAATACCACGCGCGCGCGCCTGCCTTTCCCGATGACACCAAATTCCTTGCGTTCAAAATTGATCTGACCACGATTGAGTTTCACGAGCTCAGATACGCGAAGCCCCGTCGAGAATAAAGTCTCAAGAATCGCTTTATCGCGAAGCCCGTCCGGCGTGGATATTTCAGGCATATTCAAAAGTCGATCGACTTGTTCGCGCTCCAAAAATTTGATACTGTGGCTTTCTGCTTTTGGCAAATCAATTTTCTCCGGAGCAACAACTGCTATATCTCTTTTAAGTAAATACTTCAAAAATGACCGAAGCGCGATGAGATGATAATTCTGCGTCACCCGCTTGAGACTTATGTCATGCGCATCGACAAAACGGGATAAATAGAGCCGGTACTGCCGAATTGACTCTGAAGTAATATCCGAAGATTTCACAGGTTTCATGGCAGGGGAGGGGGAATAGGCTTCTAGAAAGCCCAAAAACCTCCGCAAATAATGCGCATAGTTGCGGATGGTGAGCTGAGAAACATTTCGTTCAATTTCAAGATATTCAAGAAAGTCTTTTATAAGAGATTCGAGACTCATAATCTATTATTGTACGACATCATTGTACATGTCAAGTGTCTAAGTAAATGCGGATCACGAGTCGCTCGCGCGCCTCTCCAGTGCCAATCCTGAACTCGTTGAAGTTTGGTTCAACGTCAATCAATTGATGTCGCTGCTACTCATCATTTTAGCTACGTCAACATTCATCCGGGCGCCGCGGCGCTATCTCAAGTGAATTACCAAACCGAGCGGTATGATCTGATCAGTGAGGCGGTAGATATGGGGCGCGCCACCGATTATGCACGCATCAACAACATCGTTTTTACCGTTGAAACGGTCCCGCTTCGTGTTACGGATGGCTGGTATAAAACAGACACCCGGCTGAAACCCAAAAATGTTTACGAGTTGCCGGTTAGCGCTAACTTACAAGCTGGGCAACTGGGTATATCCGTGGCGAATGATTTTTGTCACACCACCGCCAATGTAATTTCTGATGACCCGAACTCCGTCTGGACCTTTCTCAAAAACACCAGCAAAGTTTTAGCACCACAAACACGGATTATCCATCTGGGATTTGTTGTCCCGCCATACAATGGTACTGATAATCATGACGAATTGGATAATCCATTATTAAATACCAACCAAGCCGTACCAAATACCCGACAGATGATTGAACTGTTACAACTATTTCAAAATCGCGACGATATCTGGGTGTTGGTCGAACCAAAAAACAACCACGTAAAAAACTACTTTTTAGCACAAAAACTCATAGACCAAGCGTCTATAATTTAGCCTCAAATATGAGCCTCTGTAGTGACCTAGGATGACATATTAATATAGACAACGGGTTTGTATGTCGAGAGATTTACCCGTAAACCAAAACAGCGCATCAGTACAGAATAATGAAGGGAATTAATCACAAACATGATAGAAAGAATAAAACGAAAGACTACTTGTTGAATAGAAAATGAATAGATACTGATAAAGCGAAAAATCAGACTCCTCCAAAACATCAGCCTTCATGACGTCGCAAAAGTATTATTGTACGACATTATAGCTTTTCTCACCTGTTTGTCCCTAAAACGTTATTGTAACGAACTTATTAACGAGAGAAGACAGCAGAGTCTTCAGAGAGTATCTATAAGAGAAAGTGAGGGTCTTCTCCTGAGGTCGCACCATAGATGCGATGTAACTTTTAGCACAATACGGTCTCGCATAAAGACCCTCTTTCGGGTTATCTTAAAGTAACGTTACTTAGAGTATTCATATGCTCCAA
>CAYHEJ010000150.1:0-2901 GCA_964355625.1 uncultured Gammaproteobacteria bacterium | reverse complement strand
AGACATTGGGGGGAGTATCCACACCGCTTATCAATAGGAATACGACAGTGCCGACGAGTAAAAGCGAAATATTCTCGACTGCCGCAGATAACCAGACATCTGTCGAGATTAATGTTTTACAGGGTGAGCGTCCGATGGCAACAGATAATAAATCACTCGGACGGTTTATCCTATCAGGAATTCCTGCAGCTCCCCGTGGTGTCCCGCAGGTAGAGGTGACATTTGATATTGATGCGTCAGGAATCCTCAATGTCACTGCTAAAGATAAGGCAAGCGGGAAAGTTTCCAATATCAAAATTACCGGTTCTACGGGTCTTTCTAAAGATGAAGTAGAGCGGATGAAAAAGGAAGCAGAGGTTAATGCTGCGGCTGATTTGGAAAAGAAAGATAAAATCGAGGCTCACAATAAAGCAGATAATATGCTGTATATTGCTGAAAAAACACTCAAAGATTCAGGCAATAAAGCCAAGCCGGAGGATAAAACTTTGATTGAAGAAAAAATGAAAGCGCTCAAAGATATTCTTGAAACCGGATCCAAAGAAGATCTTGAGAAATTGACTGGCGAGCTGTCCGACGTCGTCCAAAAAGTAGCTGCAGCAGCGTCTCAACCGCCAGCTGACGCCAAGCCGGAAGAACCGAAAGAAGAAGAGAAGTCCGCCCAAGGCGGATCCGCCTCTGGCGGAAAAGAGGAGAAGAAAGTTGAAGAGGGAGAAGTGGTAAGTTAAAAATAGATATATACATATAGAAACAGGGCGCGCGAAAGCGCGCTTTGTTGATATACTACAGATAATGTATGGCTAGTAAACGTGATTATTACGAAGTTTTAGGTGTTTCTAAAAGCGCTTCTGCTGATGAAATAAAAAAAGCGTATCGGAAGCTTGCTCTCGAGTGGCATCCGGATCGAAACAAAGCCGCCAACGCAAACGAGAAGTTTAAAGAAATAAATGAAGCGTATGCGGTAGTATCTGATCCGAAAAAACGTGAAACATATGACCAATTTGGTCAGAGTGCTTTTGCTCCAGGAAGTGGCGGCATGGGCGGCGGCGCGTACCGGCAACAAGGTCCGTTTACGTACTATTCTTCAGGTGGCGACGATTTTATCGACCCGTTTGAAATATTTGAACAATTTTTCGGTGGAGGGTTCGGCGGGCGTGCGTCGGCCAGATCGCGGCATGAAGTGTATCAATTGACCATCGATTTTATGGACGCCGCCCGCGGCGCGACCAAAGAAATACATCTTCCCCGCGGACAGGCAGGAGAAGGAAGTGTAAGGAAAACCGTGAAAATTCCAGCTGGTGTGAATACCGGGTCACGGATTCGATTCGACGATTTTGATGTTGTCCTCGAAGTCCGGCCGGATAAGCAATTTAAACGCGAGGGAGACGATTTGATAATTGAGCAGGATATAACGTTCTCCCAAGCTGCGCTTGGAGAGGTCGTGGAGGTGCCGACTATCGACGGACCACTCAAAATCCGTATTCAACCCGGCACACAACCCGGGACGCTCGTCCGCCTGCGTGGGAAAGGTGTCCCGCACGTGCGTGGCGGAGGAAGAGGAGACGCGTATGTAAAAATTAATCTCCATGTCCCCATCCGACTCACGCACAGGCAAAAGGAATTGCTTGAAGAGTTGGAGCATTCCACCTATTAGGTGGAACAGATACGCCACCTGTTGACTTTTCATAAAATTGGAAATATGGTTGAATTATGGCCGGAAGAAAAGTTATTTTCGCAAACGACGAGTATTATCACATATTTAATCGAGGTATTGCCCGGCAGCCTGTGTTTTTCTCTAAACGAGACTACGAACGTCTGTTGCTAACATTTTCGTATTATCGGTTTATTGAACCGCCAGTCAAGTTATCTAGATTTTTAACACTCCCTAAAGACATGCAACGGCAAATCCTCAAGGGTTTAGACATGCATCCGAAAACTTATGTGGATATTATTTGTTTTGTGTTAATGCCGAATCATTTTCATTTGCTTCTTAAACAAACATCTGAATCAGGAATAACAAAATTTATGAGCAAATCAATAAACAGCTTTACACGCTATATAAATACAAAGCAAGAGCGGGTGGGAGATTTATTTCAGGGCGTATTTAAAGCGGTTCGGATAGAAACAAATGAACAACTTTTGCATGTATCTAGGTATATTCATATAAACCCAGTAGTGTCGCATGTGGTAAAGGATAAAGATCTACTCGGCTACCAATGGTCCTCGTTGCCTAATTACATTTATGAGACGTCCTCGTTTGTGAATAAAAGTGTGATACTAGATCAATTTTCAAGGAAAGCATCGTATAAGGATTTTATATTAGATCACGTGGATTATGGGAAAAAACTGGAAGAAATAAAACATTTAGTAATAGAGAAATAGGAAAAAGAAACAGGTGCAAAGCTATTCCACCTGTTAGGTGGAAAGAGCTTGACCGATTGTAAAATTGTGCTATAATAGCCATAAGAATTATGAGTTTAGATGAGGTGGGAATATCCCACCTTTTTTATTAATATGCCGGCGACAATACGAAGCGAATTTTCATTAGCACTTAATCAAGTAGCCACAGAGCGTGGGATAGATCCTACTGTTGTTTTGGAAACAATTCAGGCGGCAATTTTGGCTGCATACCGGAAAGATTATGGAGATAATGAGTTGGAACAGCTCACGGTTGAGCTCAATCCCGACTCCGGCGAAGCCAAAATTTTTAAAGACGGGAAAAACATTACTCCCCCGGGATTTGGCCGAATTGCAGCTCAAACCGCCAAACAAGTAATTCTCCAGCGCATCCGGGAAGCAGAAAAACAGGCAGTATTAGCTGATTATTCCACAAAAATTGGAACAATAGTACCCGGCATGGTTCTCCGTTTTGACGGACCGAGCATCGTGGTGGACGTTGGCAGA
>CAYHEJ010000149.1:0-2902 GCA_964355625.1 uncultured Gammaproteobacteria bacterium | reverse complement strand
TTCCCAGTTTCGGATCATTTGTCGCATCAAGGTTTGAATCTTCCAAGTGGTGTGATGCTCACTGAGCGTCAAGTGGATTACATCGCAAAAACAGTGCGAAAACTGCTTGGAGTATGAAAAAATTTCAAAAGACGGTTGTAGAAATATTTCGGGACATTAAACAAAACAATCCAAGTTCTGCCGTTTCAATAATTCCGGTAGTTCATAACGGTACAATTATCTCGTATCTCCGTGCAGTGACACGAACGAGCGCCCGAAATCCGGAAGAAATTAAACATTTGGCAAAATGGCGCAAACAATCCGAGCAGTGGTTCCCGACACAGTTCCGGGTTACTTTATCAGGTACGAAGAAGTGGGCCAAAGAGCAGCTGTTGGATAAAGAAGATAGAATACTTTTTATGATAGAAGATCTTAATGGGATTGCTATTGGCCACGTCGGGCTCTATCGGTTTGACTTTGACAGAAAAACCTGTGAAATAGATAATATTATTCGTGGGGAAAAGGGCATCCCGGGAGTTATGACCTCGGCAATTACGGCGCTCTGCCGGTGGGGGGAAGAAGAACTTGGTATTCAAGCATATACCCTTCGATGTAAAGTCGACAATACAAAAGCACTTGCGTTATATAAGAGGTGTGGATTTAGAGAATATGAAAAAACTCATTAGTATCGTCATTCCGGCATACAACGAAGAGCTCGTGATCAAAAAATTGGCAATTCAGCTTCGCGCTATCATGCAGAAACTTCGGACTTTTCAATTTGAAGTTATTATTGTGGACAATGGGTCTGCGGATAATACCATAGGAGAACTGGTGAAAGTGCGGGCGAAAGATTCGCGATTTAAAATTATTCAGCTCACAAAAAATGAGGGCTGTGATGGCGGGATCATCGCAGGGTTGACTTACGCGGGCGGGGACGCGGCAGTGGTCATGATGGCGGATTTGCAGGAATCTCCGGAAATAATATTACAATTTATCAAAAAATGGGAAGAGGGGTATGACATCGTGTATGGCATTGTGAAGCGCCGTACAGGGAGCACAATCACCCGCCGGCTTGCGACGCTTTTGTTTTATCGATTGATTAATTTGCTTGCCGGAGGCATGGTGCCGCGCGATGTGAGCGATTTTCGGCTTATGGACAGGCGGGCATACCGCGCCATCGTCGCTATGCCTGAGCACAACAAATTTTTTCGCGGTCTTTCGACGTGGATTGCATTTCGGAGAATTGGGATTCCGTTTGAGAGATCAGCCCGGGCCGCCGGCGTATCAAAAGCAGACTTCCGGACGGTCTGGACCGTTGCCATCAACGGGATTACTTCGTTCTCCTACATCCCGCTCCGTCTGCCGTGGATTGCTGCTGGGGTATCGTTTTTATCGGCGGGGATTATTGGAATAGTTTATTCATCATCAATACTCATTTTTCTTCTTATTCTTTTTTCTGTCATGTGTGTACTGCAGGGCATGCAAAATGAATATCTTATTAGGATTCTGGAAGAGGTAAGAGAGCGCCCGAATTTTGTCATCCGCAAAACATTTGGACTTTGAATAATTTTATGATAGATCGATATCTCGTCACCGGTGCTACGGGTTTTATAGGATCCAATGTGGTCCGCGAGCTCGTCAAGCGCGGTAAACACGTGAGCATCCTCACGCGGGAGAAAAAAGCTCCGTGGAGACTTGCTGATATTTCCGATTGTTTACACGTGTATCGGTGCGATGTAGCCGAAAGCCCGCTTGAAAAAATTGTGGAAGCAATAGCTCCAACGGTGATATTTCACTTTGCCGCATTTGGGGTCAATCCATGGGAGACGGATTTGGAGCAGATGATCGATACGAACATCCGAGGAACGTACCGGTTGATAACTGCCGCACAAAAACACCATTTCCGGCTTTTTATCAATACCGGGACGTCGTCGGAATATGGGGTGAAGAGTCACCCGATGCGGGAGACGGACAGTTTGGAGCCGGTGAATGATTATGGCGTTACCAAAGCAGGTGCAACACTCTTATGTACGAAAATGGCGCTGCGGGAGAAGCTTCCCATTTTGACGTTTCGATTATTTTCTCCCTTTGGTCCGTATGAGCATAAAAAACGGTTGTTTCCGTCGGTCTGTTTATCTGCAATTGAAGGAAAACCGATTGCGGTATCAACACCCAAACATGTACGTGACTTTGTGTATATTGATGATGTGGTTGATGCCTATATGAAGGCAGCTGCGAGGAGATGTAAACCGGGAGAAGTGTACAATATCGGCATGGGTCGGGAACATTCTGTCGGGGATGTTGTTAAAACTATCGTAAAAATAACGAAGAACCGATCCAACGTACTATGGAACGCAGTAAACGATCAGGGCCGTCAAGTGGAGCCACCACGGTGGCAGGCAGATATCGCAAAAGCAGAAAAACTTCTGGGTTGGAAGCCGCGCACATCGTTTGTCGAAGGAATTACCAAAACCGTGAAGTGGTTTACCAAACACAAGAATTTTTATGAGTAATACAAAATTGCAAGCTATCGGAAAACAGGTCCGGCGGGATATTCTCTCGATGAGTTACCGCGCCCGAAGTGCTCATTCAGGCGGAGCGTATTCATGTGTAGAAATTCTTGTCGCTTTATATTTTAATGTCATGCGGGTATTTCCGAAAAACGCAGAAGACCACAGGCGCGACCGGCTGATTTTCAGCAAAGCCCATGATGCAAAAGCATTGTACGGCGTCCTCGCCGAGCGGGGATTTTTTCCAAAAAAAATTCTTGAAAAATATGAAGTAGATGATGGGATTTTACCGGGCCATTCGACCCGCCACTGTGTGCCGGGGGTTGAAGTATCAGCAGGAGCATTGGGACACGGGTTATCGATGGCAGCAGGAATGGCATATGCGCTGAGGCATAATGCTCCCCGCGTCTTCG
>CAYHEJ010000148.1:0-2909 GCA_964355625.1 uncultured Gammaproteobacteria bacterium | reverse complement strand
GAGGGGAACTCGAGAGTATACCCGGCGAACTTGCGACAGGATGGTTGGTTGTTCAAGATTTGGCGGTGATTCCGATCATGATTGTATTACCGACACTTGCCATAGCTCAAGCTTCTGGGGTAGGTTTTTTACCGGTGGTCAGCGCAGTCGGGATAAGTCTATTTAAATCAGGACTTTTACTTGTTGTGATAATTTATCTGGGGAGACGGGGAATTCCTACGCTTCTCAATGTCGCTTCTCGGATTAATAATAGGGAAATATTTTTATTGTGTACGATCGGTATTGTGTTTCTGTCAGCGCTGATCACCTACGCCATGGGACTGTCAGCAGCACTGGGTGCTTTTATTGCAGGACTTTTGATTTCCGAGACCAGTCAGAATCATGCAATTTTTGCCGAGGTTAGGCCGCTTCGTGATTTGTTTGCAGTGGTATTTTTTGTGTCTCTGGGCATGGTATTGCCTATGAGTCAGGTTGTCCGCCTGATTCCGCTTTTGTTGGGTATGGCACTCGTTATTATGAGCATTAAATGGTTTTTGGTTTTCGGATTGACGCGGTATCTCGGCAATCACCGCAAAACCGCATTTATCGTAGCGCTAGCTGTCATGCAGATGAGTGAATTCGGTTTTATTATCGCCCGTGAAGGAGTGGAGAGGGGAGTTCTGAATCAGGAGCGGTATATATTTTTGGTCGCTCTCACATTTTTTACCATGTTTATCGGCACCACGCTTTTTTCTCAAAGCAACGCCGTCTACTACTGGTTTTATCGGACGCTGGGACGGTTACTTCCGAAGATATTTTCTACCAAGCAGGAAATTTCTCCAAATACTGAGGAATTGACGATTACGAATCACATAGTCATTTGCGGGTACGGAAGGGTAGGGAAGTATATAGGGAGAGCCCTGGAAATGGCGAGTATTCCGTATCTGGTAGTTGATTACAATCAGGCGACAGTAGCGCAATTGCGGGCAAAAGGAATCTCGGTCGTGTACGGCGATCCGGCGGATAAAGACGTGCTGGATTATGCGCAGGTTGATTTTGCTAAAGCCGTGATCATCGCTATTCCTGACCGGCATACGCAGGAGATGATTATCAGTAATGCCCAGACGCTGAACCGCCATATCCGTATTATTTGCCGGACGCATCATGAAGAAGATCAACGGCATCTCAAATCATTAGGGGTTCAAATAATTGTACAGCCGGAATTTGAGGCCGCGCTGTCTGTGATAAATCGTGTTTTACCGGATTTTGGTGTATCTCCGGATGATATCGCCGGTAAAATCTCCCGCCTCAAACTGGAGCATGGGATGGGATAAAGTATTACTTGACAAGAATGTAATACAAATGATAAAGTAAGAATATATGTTATATCCTACAACCATTACTGAAAAATGGCAGATGACGATTCCCAAGCAGGTGCGTAAAACCCTTGGTTTGACACGTCCCGGTCGGGTCGTTGTTACCGTTGAGCCAAAACGCAAAACCTTCATGATCCATCAGCCATCATCAATTTTTGATTTTGCAGAAAAATTTAAACCGAAACGCAATCGACACGCTGATGTGATGAAGACACGTGAATATTTTGAACGGCATTATGGGCGAATCTAACGGGGAGCTCGCGTATCTCATAGATTCTAACATTTTCCTTCGTGTTTTCGTCAGAAGCGATGAGCAGAAATGGGAGGACTGCATGACGGTACTCCGTGCAATAACGGATAAACAAATAAAGGCATATATTCCTCTCCTCGTTGCGATAGAAGTGCAGTTTGTGCTCGACTCTTTTTATCGGTTTGAAAAAAGTCAGGTTATTGAAGCAATAAAAAATGTGATAGCTACAAAAAATCTTCAGTTCATCGATGACCTATCTCTTGAGTTTGCTACAGAGATTTTTGACGCCAAGAATATCAAATTTACTGACTGTCTCCTTGCCTCGTCCAAGCTTATCCAAGAGAAAAAAGCAGCAATTCTCTCGTATGACAGGGATTTTGACAAGCTCGGCGTCCGCCGCGTTGAGCCGCGTGATCTTCTCAAAAAATCTTTGAAGAAATAATAAAGATGAGCGTATGAGAAAAATGTATGATTGCAAATAATTTTGGGTATGATAAAGTGATGTATAGTTATGACAATGCGAAACCTCAATGCACCTACGACGTTAAAAGATTTGGATGATTTAGCTGCGCATATTATTACTGCCATTAGTAAGACGTTGGAAGATTATCCTACAAAGGATGATTTAAAAATAGAAACTCATAGACTTGAAGGAAAAATCGATGACGTGGCGAGTGATGTATCTGAGATCCGACGACGAGTAATTGATTTAGAAACAGATACCGTGACTCGTACGGAGTTTAACGACTTCAAAGCAAAAGTGTTACCCGCGTAGTAGCCTCGAACTTTGTCATTTTAAATCCTACCGGCTTGAAATTGACATGATATTTTTAGCGTTCTTGTTCTGGATTTGAATTACCCTGAGGAGCATCGCTTTTACTTAGCGCACTTTCATTTGTAGGGAGCCAACATTTTGGAAAAGAATCTGTATCTACTGGTAGTTGTCCCTTGTGTTCAATATTACCAGATAATGGGACGGCTCTACAAAGAACAATTGGATCGATCATACCAATACCAAGTCTGAGTGAGAATGAGGGTCCTTTATCAAAAGGACAAGGCTTATCGCAGTGTGCCGTATCACCCTCAATTATTATAGTGACGGGTTCGTGGATAAGCGTCTCTGCATCTAACCTGAATATTGTTACATTTACACCCATAATTTCTTTACGTAGAACGTATGATCGTGAATATACCTCTCTCTCTCAATAAAGTCAAATTTTGGTACAATGGTGCGATATGAAGGGATTTGGATTTACGGTGCTTGCGAAAGATAAAAAAACGAAGGCAAGGGTGGGGGAGATACA
>CAYHEJ010000147.1:0-2918 GCA_964355625.1 uncultured Gammaproteobacteria bacterium | reverse complement strand
CGAACCCCTTTTTGAACTATGCCATAGTTCCGTACTACCGGTATACGACGGGCCCATCAGAGAATAAATTATATCAGATTTACCTAAAATATCCCGCCGGATTGACCGCGACGCCATTTACTCTCGTTTCAAAATGCAAATGCGTCCCGGTTGATCGGCCCGTCGAGCCCATCCTTCCTATCACCTGACCACGGCTCACTCTGTCCCCTGTTTTTACATAAATTTCAGATAGATGCGCATAGAGAGTCGAAAATCCATTCCCATGATCAACCACGATCTGATTGCCGTACCCATACCGCATAAACCCTGGTACAGTCACGTTCCCGGTATCGGCAGCCATCACGCCGGGAGCCCCCGGATTGGCAATATCAAATGCATTATGATACCAAATCGGATATTGCGTAATCACACCTCCTGTGGGCCAAAGCAATTTTCCCGTCCCTCCCGCGGCAAACATCCGAGGCGGCGGTATTACAATAGCCGGAGCTTCCACTTGTACTCCATCAGGCACGATAACGATCTGACCAACCTGAAAGAAAATGTATCTAAATCCGTAAAATCGTTAAATGGAAAGTTGACAATCTTTTGTTCATTTGTTTTGTATTTCTTTGCTATAGTCTGTACGGTATCGCCTTCCCGTACCTTGTGGACGATGCCGGTGACCGGTGGAATTTTTAATTCCTGACCTATAGTCAAACTATCTCGTTTTATATCACTAGACCACTTTATCGTATCAATAGATACGCCATATTTATCTGCAACTTTTGCCAAGGTATCCCCTTCTTTTACGACGTACGTTTCCACTTTATCCCGTGGCTTATCAGAAAATTGGGTCTGCACTCCATATTCGTTGAGATCGAGTGATACGGCGACCGCTGAGGAGGGAGTAAAATCATTCAGTTGGCTCGGAAGTCCGCCGGGATAGCTGTTGGCTAAAACCGGCGCACCGATCACCCCGACGACCAAAAGAATGCCAAGCGAAAGATGTAGAAACGGCCGCTGATACGTACCCCGTCGGGCCATTAATATGTCGACGACGACTCCCTTTTGGGATTCAAAGCGCAGTGCAAACTTTCGGAGACGCCGCTCTAAATAGTGGTGCCATCCGTTTTTCCAGTTTTCGATTTCTTCAAGTAACAACCGGATATGTTTCCGCATACGTTGAAGCTTACCATGAGTTGTGATATCGGGCAAATCTCCGATTAGCCCTTAGATAAACTCTCGAGGAATTCTTCGTTGGTTTTGACCTTTGAAAGCTTCTCAACAAGCATCATCGTCCTCTCTTCATCGCCTAAAAGTGAAAGCATGTGCCGGAGCGTCACCACGCGTTTCATTGCTTCTTCTCCGAGGAGAAGTTCATCATGCCGGGTGCCGGATTTACCCACGTCAATAGCAGGAAAAATGCGCCGCTCCTGAAGCGCCCGGGAAAGATGCAGTTCCATGTTTCCTGTGCCTTTAAATTCTTCATAAATCAGATCATCCATCCGGCTGCCCGTCTCAACGAGAGCCGTCCCGATGACAGTAAGCGATCCGCCGGTTGCTTCCACGGGGTGTTCTGCCGTCTTGGGCAGTGGAGATTCTGATGGTCCGGAAATTTGCGCCTCGAAGGGTTCCACACATCGTGCGGCCCCGAGAAACTTTTTGGCAGGATAGAGTGCTGCCGGATCAAATCCTCCGGAAAGAGTACGACCAGAAGGATTCACTACCATATTATATGCACGTGCAAGGCGGGTGATAGAATCAAGAAGTACGACCACATCTTTCCCCATCTCGACTAATCGTTTAGCCCGATCCAGCGTGACTTCAGCAATTCGTGTCTGCTCTGCCGGCGACTCATCAAAATTACTCGCGAGCACTTCGCCTTTGATACTGCGGGTTAAATCCGTTACTTCCTCCGGCCGCTCACCGATGAGAGCCGCCATCAGATGCACATCCGGATAATTAGCGCTAATGCCTGCGGCGATTTCTTTGAGAATTGTCGTTTTTCCGGCTTTTGGCGGAGACACCACTAAACCGCGTTGTCCAAATCCAATAGGAGCAACGAGGTCTATAATGCGTGTCGAAAGTATGTTTTGATCGGTCTCGAGGCGCAAAAGTTTATTTGGGTAGACTGGCGTCAAATCTTCAAACCGCGGCCGTTTTTCCATCTCTTCAGCCGGCTTTTCATTCACTTTTTCAACTTTGAGTAATCCCCAATATCGTTCGTTTTCTTTCGGTTGTCGCGCTTGTCCCTCCACCATGTCGCCATTGCGGAGCATAAAGCGACGGATTTGCGATTGAGAGATATATACATCGCGATCAGACGGCGTAAACTTCGGCCGTAAAAATCCGTGTCCTTCAGGCATGATATCCAAAATCCCGTGAACCGTTTCTGTAGGAACATTTACGTCCTGCTCATGGACGGGTACAGGTCCATTATTTCCCCATTCACGGCGATAGCCGCTATTTGGTCGAGGCGAACCGAACCCGTCTCGCCCGAAGCGATCCGAGGCGGATCGAGGCGAGCCATACGATGACGGACCGCGACGAAATCCCGGCTGATACCCTCGTGCAGGCGTATACGGTCGATCATTACTCGGTGCAACGATCGGAGGACGGACGACCACAGGCTCTGGTGTTGGTGTTGGTGTTGGTGTTGGTTTCGGGGCTCCAACTAAATCCTCCACGCTAAAAGCCGCTACGGAAGCGGAATCTTTTGTAGAAGAAGACGATGGTGTTGACGTTCGTGAGGCTCGAAAAGCCATAGATTATTCGATAGATACAATTCGGGAATTCATGAATACAACGCGTTAACCGAGGAATCCGTATCAAATACATGCGTATTTAATCACGTCCTCCCAGTCTTGTCAATACCAAAAATCAAATTGTAATTCCCCAAGGATAATGTCCTCCGGCATTCCCCAGCCAAAATGTCCTAT
>CAYHEJ010000146.1:0-2952 GCA_964355625.1 uncultured Gammaproteobacteria bacterium | reverse complement strand
GGAATTTTTTTATAGTATTCTCTGGCGATTGCTGTTTTTTCATCCCGTTCTAATCCTATGAATCCTACGGATGCTTTGAGCAACATCTCCTGAAAAGCGATAAGCATAGCAAGTCCAGCTCGTAAGACCGGAACGACTACTACCTCATCCTGTAATTCCTTCCCGATAAATTCAGCAAGGGGAGTAGTAATCGTACGATTTTTCAGCTGCATCTGCTTTGTCGCTTCGATCAGAAGAATTTTTGAAACGACATCGGCGTGTCGCCGGAATTCTTCGGTTCTTGTATTTTTGTCGCGCAGAATCGTCAAGGAATGTTCAATGAGTGGGTGGGTAACCACGGTAACTGGAGACGAGTTCATATGTTGGGATTACGCAACTGCGGGTGCGTGTTTTTCTAAAATCACCTCTGCAATGGCACCTATAATCTCAGTTTTTTGCTTTTCCATCGCATCAAAAAGATCTTCTTTGAGAATCCGAAGATCCTCTCTGACGCCATCTTTGGTAGCAAACGTTTTCTTTAGTTTCTCGACATCCTCATCTGTTATCATATTGTTCAACCCTACACCGTGAAATAAGACTTGTCAATTCCCTTTTTGTTCTAAATATTTTTTCCCATGCCCAACGGTTGTGTTGATCGGTACACCTTTTTTACACAAAGGACAATCTTGTTTTTCAAAAGCCTCAGCCTTAAGCACACCAAGAGCATTAAAAGGCGCTCCCATCATAACGGCATTAACAGAATCCGGATTACGGTTCACCATAACTGACACTGCTGTCACGTTTCCGCCTGCGGCTCGCACGCTGTTGACAACTTTAAGTACCGATCCGCCGGTTGTCGTAAGGTCTTCTATAACCAATACTTTTTTTCCAGTAATAAATTTATCATATCCGCGGGTAAACACCTGATTTTTCTGCGCATCTTTCTCGGTATATATACCAAATATTTCTTTACTCTTTAGTTTGGATATATGAAATGCTGTCCACTGTGACAGAATTATCCCCCCAAGCGCCGGAGCCACGACGACATCCACATCGAGATCATTATTTTTTTCTGCGAACATCAGACCGACTCGAGAAGATAGCTCTGTATGAGGATACAGAGCATCTTTATTTATATAGACACTCCCGTGTTTACCTGATGTATAGACAATATGACTGTCTGTAATAATAGCCCCAACCGATTTCAGAATTGAAATCACATCGTCTGTCATAGAACCTCCTTACGGAATGTATTTATACTGTTTCTCAAGTTTTCTGCCTCTGTGTGTGCTTTTTGAGCAAAATCCTCACCATTAGATGCAAAAATTACGCTCCGGGACACATTAATAATGGCTCCTGAACCTTTACTGTTAACGCCTGCTTTCACCGTTTTCTCTATATCTCCACCCTGCGAACCAATGCCGGGAATGAGAAGCGGCATATCCCCAACAAGACGTCGTACAATAGCGAGCTCATCGGGGTAGGTAGCTCCCACTACCAAAGCACAATTACCATTCGTATTCCACTCATCAGCTACTTTTTCAGCTACGATTTGATACATCGGTTTATTTTGCACTTTTAAATCCTGAAATTCACCTGCACCAGGATTTGATGTTCGACAGAGGATAATACTCCCCTTCTCTTTCCGGTCTAAAAACGGAGCAAGTGCTTCATGGCCCAAATACGGATGCAAGGTAATTGCATCTGCCCCAAGGTAATCAAACGCAAATTTCACATAACCCTCGTTCGTAGAACCTATATCAGCTCGTTTGGCATCGAGGATAATAACAATGTCTGGATATGTTTCCTTTATATAGTCACATGTCCTCTTGAGAGCTTCTATACCTGGTAATCCTCGTGATTCATAAAAAGCAGTGTTTGGTTTATATGCACAAACTAAGTCGTGTGTAGCTTCAATAATTGCTTTATTAAATGTCGACTGTGGGTGTTCGCCGTTCCGTACATGCTCTGGAACTTTCTCTATGTCGCTATCCAGGCCGATGCACAAAAGCGAATTATTTTTCGCTACCATTGAATCAAGTTTTTGTTGAAATGTCATACCTGTGAGGATTTTCGCATGTGTTTTTTGACAAATTCAGTACTATTACTATCCATAAATTACGTTTCCTTTAGCGACATTGGTGATAAATAAATCTCCTTTAGACAAACGATAATCAAATTTCCTCTTCGGTATAAAATGAATGTCCGGTTCTAGATCGTACGGGTATTGCTCTTCCCAAAGCCGTACCGCTAATTTTCTTTTTAATGCTACGAGATCGGCTCCATTATCAACTATAACCGCGAGGTCAACATCACTATTTCGCGCAGGATTTCCGTTCACCCATGAACCATACGAATATATTTTTTCCGGGCGAAGCTCCTTAAGAACGTCCAATACTTGCTGCAATCTTTGTTGATAGAGTGTCATAGCATGAGTATAACATCTAGTGTGCAGCTCCTACAATATCTTTCAGGCTTTTTAGTCCTTGCTTTTGCATGTAATCCCTAAGACCAGTTTTAATTTCTTCAAACACGCCGATTCCCTTAAAATATGTCGCGGTTCCCACCCCTACGAGTGTTGCTCCTGCCATGATGGCTTCCAGTGCATCCTGAGTCGTGCTTATCCCCCCCATTCCGATAATAGGGATTTTTACCGCTTCATATATATCATATATACATCGGATGGTTATGGTTTTAATCCCCGGACCTGAAACGCCTCCGCGTTTGGCACCCAATACCGGCTTCTTCCGAATAATATCTATAACCATTCCCGGTCCTACCGTATTAATCGCCACGATGCCGTCTGCACCGGCTGCTTCACACGCTTTAGCAACCTCAGCAATACTGGGGACGTTCGGCGTTAACTTAGCCAACACCGGCACCTTGCCCATAATTTTTTTAACTGCTTTCACAGCTGCAGCTGAAGACTGTGCTCCCAAACCTAATGCTTTACCCATATCGTCATCCACATTA
>CAYHEJ010000145.1:0-2985 GCA_964355625.1 uncultured Gammaproteobacteria bacterium | reverse complement strand
ATATGGCAACAGGTTGTTTCTGACTCGCCACCCATCCGGTGATACCCTCGCCCATTTTCATGGTAATTTTTCTCAATAGATCACTATGAGGATTTTTTGACGATCTGAGCACAAGCTCTTGTGTATGAGGGTCAAGTACATACACAAGTACCGAATCCGCCTCCGACACATCATCTACCACTGAAACAATTTCTTTGAGCACTTCAGCAAGCTCTAAGCTATGCACGGTCTCTGCCACATGATATAAAAGCCGTACTTCTTTTTGAAGTCTTTTTATTTCATCCGTTGTCATGGGGGCATTATGTCACTCTTGCAGTTTTTTTCCAATTACCGTAGGGTAGAATTATGACTCAGTATCAAAAATTCTTCCAAGCAATGCTTGAAGAGAACAGAGAACTTTTTGATTCATTCCGGAATATTCACGATGCATATGTTCTCAACTCAGAAACTAATCAAGCACGGTTCAATCAAATCGGCGCTGAAGTACTTGATGTGATCCGTGAATATGAACGGAAACTCTGCGGAAACATGAATGCCGGTAAATACGGTGCTTTTTCTCAAAACCTATCTCAAAAGTTCTGGGACGAAATACGCAAAGTATATAAAAAAATAGATTTTATAGGAGCACAAGTAGGATAGTTCTATGATAAAAAATATTACAAACCTTTTTTCCCACAACAACCCACTCCTCCATTATTTCCATCACTTCTTAATTGCAAATGTGGGTTTATTTCTGGCTTATATAATCTTTGGAAGTATTACGATATGGGAGGTTGTATTTTTCTTTTTTATGGCGTTTTTCCCTGCTGTTGACGAATTCTTTTACGCGGTCCTCCACTATCTGAACGAAGAAATCTTCCGCGAAATTATTCACTTATTTATCGGCAGCGAATACGAAAAAACGTTATCACTACTCCATGCTAAACGTTTGTCATGTTCCCAACTCATACTACATAATGTTGTTTTGTATCTCGCGTTATGGTCAGTTATGTTCGTTTTTTTGATGCTGAATATGCCTTTAGCATTCTACGGATTAGCAGGACTCCTTACGCATCTGATGCAGGATATCGCAAATGACCAATACGAGTATCTGTCTCTCCGGAATTGGCTGTGGCCGATCCATTTCTTGGGGCTCAATTATTGATGAACGTAATTCCACACCGCGTCATGTATATCCACAAAATCACGGATACGGTCAGGTAAAACAATGTGTTTACTCAATACAAATGATTTAGTTTGATTACCGCCAAATGATCCATGAGCTCCGTATTGTTTTTCAAAAATAACGCAATTATCTTTTCTGATCTCTCCGATAAGATACGCATCCGCTGTGTACCGTGAAGTCAGGGCCTGCTCAAACTGAAATACGATATTATCGATATCCTCTTTTGAAAATACCGGAAACAATTTTCCTAAATTATCCTTATTTAGTACGTATTCCTTCCCATCTTTCAGAATAATGGGACTGTTTCCGTCATACCCGACTGCGCATTCTATTCCCTTCAATGTGCTTACTCGTTTAAAAAAATCCGGAAACCGGGCTTCCAATTCTTTTATTTTTAATCGCGTATCGCTATTCAAATCATACACAAGTCCCCACCCTCCGGAACCTAATATACACATATCTTGAGTGAGATCCTTTTTTGGATATAACGCCGATACCGCTTGATGTATTGTGACTCCGGACAATTCATTGTAGGGAATGCTTTCCACCTGTCCGTGATCAGAAAAAATCACGAGTTCATATGAGAATTTACTTTTTACAACACCCTGATAAATACGTTTCGCATACTCATCCAACATCGACAGATAAAAACGGGCGAATTTAGTATTCGGACCATAAGAATGAGCTATTTCATCATATCCTGCAAAATCTGTATAGATGACAGACGCTCCTTTCTTAATCATCTGAAGTGAATAAAAAAGAGCAAATTCACCGACGAGGAGCTCTTCGCCCATACGTTTCATAATATGGACAACTCTCGCAACTCTCCCTTCATGATGAGAATGAGGATTTGTACTATGCTCGTTATGCTCGATAAGAAGAAACACTACTATTTTCAAACATAACAAGATCACCCGAAATGGGCTCACTAGATACGAAATGAGAAATGGAAAAACAGCGCGTTTATTTCTCAAGCTACTTGTTGATATGCTCTCTTTCGCGTTACCGGTAAAAATAGAACAGATTGTTGCACCCCCTGATAGTAGTGGTTTATCGGTGAGCTTCATCGCCTGCTGATCCAACAGAGATACTGAGAGCGGATCTTCACTGGCTATAATTTTTTTCTTTTGTTTATCAAAAAAACGAAATCCTAGAACGATATCCCGTAGTCCGTAAAAAAGACGAAATTGTGAAGCAGGGGTTGTGGAAGGTAGGCCGCAAAAAAAATCTCTCTTGACCCAGCCCTTTCCGATAAGCGATTGAGTGAAAGGCATGAGATTTTCTTTCAAAGCAGAATCTAAAACAGGCCCTGATACGCCATCAAGCTGCAGAAGAAAAACTTTTTTCATTGAAGTTCACAGCGGAAGCGGATACAACCGGCATCATTCTTAAACAATTTCCACGTACCACCCGCGCACTCACTCGGATCAGGAATAGTGGGTGTTTTACAATCACTTGCGGCCTTTATTTCCTGTCTTGTCTTCTGACCAAGATATATGACAGTCACGGGAATCGCCCCCAATATTATCATCAGAATAAAAAAACTGATAAATTTATTGTTTTTATTTGGTGTAGCTTGAACTTGCTCATCCATATATGTGTAGATTAGTAGAATTATCGTGTCTCGTCAATGTATCGCTTCTCTTGCTTGCATATACATACAACAATGCGTCAGACATAGTATACGAATCATCAGTTGTTACGGTATCAATGGATATATTGATAAAACCAGATACTTCCAGAAACGTACGGATCTTGTCTGAAGTAAAAAAATTAAAAAATACTCGTTTGCCGGGAGCAAGTGATTCATCAACAAAATG
>CAYHEJ010000144.1:0-3043 GCA_964355625.1 uncultured Gammaproteobacteria bacterium | reverse complement strand
AAGCGATGCAGCGTGGATTTTTACAAGGATTATTCTCAAGTGATGGGCATGTGGCAGGCACTCCTCAAAAAGGAGTTTCTGTTCGGCTGACTTCGGTGAGCAAGACGCTTCTTATTGATGTTCAGCGGTTGCTTTTAAATTTTGGCATTGTGAGTAGTATTTATGAAAATCGCCGCGATGCTGGAATGCGGAACATGCCAGACGGTCATGGTGGACAGAAGGAATATATGTGTCAGGCCTACCATGATCTCGTCATTTCAAAATCGGATCTTCACCAATTTGCGGCGTTGATTAATTTTCTTCAACTTGAAAAAGAAGAGAAATTACGGTCTTTCTTGGCAATGTATGTTCGTGGTCCATACAAAAAAACATTTACGGCCACCGTGGATCGATTTGAACCAGATGGGGTGGAGGATGTGTATGACATAACCGTGGCCGATGTTCACCGATTTTCGGCCAACGGCATTATGGTTTCCAATTGCGGTGAAGAGGGATTACCAAATTGGGGCGTTTGCAACCTCTGTTCTATAAATTTAGCAGCACTGGTAAAAGAAAACGGAGAAATGGATTATGAGCGGCTTGCCGAAGTGTCTAAAATTGGGGTCCGGTTTCAGGATGATGTGGTAGATGCGGATTTTTATGTTTTTGATGAGATCCGTAAAGTTCAACAAAAAGGAGAACGGCGAATTGGTTTAGGAACCATGGGATTGGGGGACGCACTTATTAAAATGAAACTCCGGTACGGTTCACCGGAAAGTTTACCGGTTATCGACAAAATTTATCGGACTATCCGAGATGCCGCCTACGACGCGTCTGTGGATATAGCTGCGGAAAAAGGAGCGTTTCCTAAAATAGATATAAAAAAGCATTTAGAGGGATATTTTGTAAAACAATTGCCGGAAGACGTAAAGAAAAAATTAAAAAAACACGGGATTAGAAACAGCATGCTTCTTCAGGAAGCTCCGACCGGATCTACATCGCTTCTCTCCGGAGTTTCAAGCGGCATTGAGCCGGTGTATGAGTTTGAATTTATTAGACGTGATCGCCTTGGAGAACATATTCTCCGGCATCCTTTATACGACGCGTGGTTTGATGAATTTAAGAAAACTCGCGGACACGAACCGACCCGCGAAGAGCGGCCGGGGTATTTTGTATCAGCCAATGATTTGACTCCTGAGGACCATGTGTATGTGCAGGCAACGATTCAAAAATACGTTGACGCATCGATAAGTAAAACTGTGAATGCGCCAAACACACACACGGTTGAAGATGTGAAACGTCTTTATACGCTTGCGTATGAGCAAGGGTGTAAAGGAATTGCCTACATGCGTGAAGGCAGCCGTCAGGGGGTGTTAACTCGAAAAGAAGAACCGAAGCCGGTAGTTACAGCACCAATCATTCCCGAAGTAAAACCCCGCCCGATGGTCGTCCACGGATCGACGTATCAGGTGGAAACTCCGGTCGGTCAAGCATATGTCACGATTAATACAAACGGCGGCAACCAACCGCTTGAGATATTTGTCAATGTCGGGAAAGCAGGAAGCGATGTGACTGCAATGGCAGAAGCAGTAGGGCGGCTCATATCACTTATTTTCCGTATTTCTTCACCGATTCCCGCTATGGATAGGGCACGGAAGGTTGCGGCTGAACTCGTAGGAATTGGCGGCGCGCGGTCGATGGGGTTTGGTGAAAACCGCGTGCGAAGTCTGCCCGATGCGGTTGCAAAAGTGATTGACCGGCATTTTGGTTTTTTTGCGAAACACCGGTTGGAAAATGCAGTAGCAACGGACACTACCGTGCATGCGGATAGCAAACCCATGACTGTTCCGGCTCAGCAGATGCTCTTAACCGAGCGGCGGATGGTAACAGTAGATTTGTGTCCCGGCTGCGGCGAAGCAAGCTTGGTGTTTGAAGAAGGATGCAAAAAGTGCTACTCATGCGGATATAGTGAATGTTAATTTTATGCCTATTTATACCCGAACTGGTGACACCGGAACGACCGCACTATTTGGCGGCAAACGCGTCCTCAAATGCGAGGAGCTGATTGATGTATACGGATCGATCGATGAGCTCAACAGTTGGGTGGGGTTACTTGCTTCGCAGATCGAAGTGGCCGAAGTACAAATATTCTTGCAAACGATTCAATCTGATTTATTTACCATTGGAAGTGTACTAGCAGGATGGAAGAAGGATTTAAATTTTCTTGAAGAACGGATCAAGGAGGTAGAAGCCCGGATAGATGTCATGGAAAAAGAACTGCCTCCGCTCACGAATTTTATTCTTCCGGGTGGTAGTCAACTAGGCGCTTATACACATATCACTCGTAGTATTTGCAGAAGAGTGGAGAGGCAGTCAGTTGCTCTTATGCAGAAGCAAGAAGTTAATCCAACGACTATAAAATATCTGAATCGTTTGTCCGACTTGTTTTTTATGCTCGCACGGTTTATAAATGAAAACGCACATGCAGAGGAAATTACCTGGTCCCGGAATTTCCCTCAAAAGCTCCGAATCCCGTGAAACTCGGGAACTGTACCGCAACGGTTAAAGTCCGGTCGCAGGCTTTTGATAATAATGCTCATCCTTCGAGTCAAAGGAGATGCGAAAAAAACGCATCCCCGTAATCGGGGATTTTTTATGCCAGAAAATGTAACAAACGATGTTCAGCAAGTTGATACCCAGGTGAATAAACCATTGGTAGATAAGGTATGGCTCATTGCGGCAGATATAACAGCGCAACATGTTAGAAATGATCCTTTTAATGACGAGGAGCAGGAAAAAGAAAACAAACCAAAAAATTTTGGTGGATGCAGTAACCCAACAGAGAAATTAAATTGGCTCGAAGAGCTTTTGAAGTCTTCTGAACGAACGGGTAGTAACGTGTCATCAATGGCGTATGAAGCCGCGACTGACGCGGTGTCAGCGAGGTTAGAGTTTTTACTTGGTAAAACATTGTTTCATGTGAGATATGAAAAAAAAGCAGATGGTCGTTGGGAAAATAGCGGGCGTGATTTAGTGGAATTATTTGATGAAAGTAATCCGGGTG
>CAYHEJ010000143.1:0-3045 GCA_964355625.1 uncultured Gammaproteobacteria bacterium | reverse complement strand
ATCTAAATCAGATACAATTCGTCGCATATGAACGGGAGAATGAAGGATTTTGAGCCGTGCGGTGGTGATGGGGTGTCGGAGGGGGGGTACGGAAGAGCAATACTTCTTGCTTCGTTGGAGAAGTTTTTTAAAGATCCTCTTAATTTAAGAAACGTTCAAACTGCGATGTTGTCTGCTCCTTCAGAGGATCAAGCGTTCTTGGAGGAAGTTGTAGAAAATCTTTCTGCAGGCATTGATCCGCGTGATGAAGCTATTGATGCTGTGGTGGATTATGCTCGAATCTTTTGTGGGGTGACATTTCGGGCACATAAAGTAGTGGAAGATGATACGGGGTTTGTGGGTGATGAGCCGTGGGAATAAACAATGAAAATGAAAGCGATTAGCCTTGTTCGGTCCGGCGGGGTATTCGATTAGGTACTTTCTGAAAGATTACTCCTCCAGGAAAACCAAGATGATCTGTTGAATCGCAGGTAATATGCATCATATCACCTTGTAATTGAATGATTACGGGTTTGTTGTCAAAAGCTTGTCGTGTTGCCCCTTCTGATAGTTTCATAGTTTGTAGTTTACGGGCTGTTCCAAGAGCTCTCAGACCGTCTTTAATTGGACAATCATAGTTATTTGTAGAACATAGCCTCGTACCTGGACCATGAGGATCTTGACGTGAGCAATGTATGGTCGTAATAAGTTTGTATTGAATAACGATGTCTGGACTTGTCATATGTGTAATTGTGGTATTCTATCAGTGCTGACGGTTTAATTCAATGCTAGCAATCTAAGATATGGGAGTGATAGAAAATATAAATAATTTTACATACGAGAAAGCATTTGAGTTTCGTGACAGAGCTCCCGAAAGCCATTTGATAATAAAAGATGAAAAAGATGGAGTAGTGATACAGGAGATTCAATCAGAGGGGGTTGTGACGTTTGACGTAGGATCAGTTACGTTTCGGGCTCGATCCCGTGGAGTTGGAGAGGGCGGAGAATTGCAAGGTAGAATAATTAAAGCCGGTGAGGGAGGAACGTATACGTTTGGAACAGAAGAAGTAATTCTGTATGTAGAAGGAGATGTATAGTTTTTTCCGTGGTATACTAAATTATTATGGTTGCGTTGCTTTTAAGCATGTTTCTATTTGTTTTGGCAGGGTTGCACCCTGCCAATGCGCAGGGGATTCTCTTCAATGCCGCCCGGACGCTTATTATTGATGATAAAGACGCGGTAACCGGCGACATCGTCTCTCTCGGGACCGCGAACGAAACGGTTTCCCGTTCAAAAAAAATATTTGATGAGCGGATGTATGGCGTTTTAGTCGTTGATCCGATTATCCTCTACCGTACGTTATCCACGCTTCCCGTGGTCCATCAGGGAGACGTCGTGGTGAATGTCACGCTCCTTGGAGGCCCCATCCTCGTCGGCGACTATATCACGAGCTCACCTTTAGCCGGAAAAGGGCAGAAGGCAGAAGGGATCAATGGATATATGTTGGGAATCGCGCTTACGAATTTTGACGGAAAAAATACAACGACGTCGGTTGACTTTGAAGGGAAAAAATATCCTACCGGCACAGTCAAAGTGAGCGTGGGAATCGGTCCTGCATCGCCGGTGTTAATGAAAACCGCAAGCGGGCTTTTGGGTTCGCTGCAGCAGTTGGCAGGGAGCGGGCTTTTTAAGATAAATGTCGACAAGCAAGCTGAGAAAGTAGTCCGGTATGTATTGGCTATACTGATAAGTATTATTATTATATCCGTGAACTATCGGTTGTTTGGGCATAACGTCACGACAGGTATCGAGGCGATGGGCAGAAATCCACTTGCCAAGCAATCGATACAGGCGATGATTGTGTTTAACATCATCCTTCTTGCGCTTTCCTGTATAGCCGGGGTCATTTTGAGCCTTGTGATCATTAGTTTATAAAAGCTTTACAAATGAGGATGATCTACCGTAAGATAGATCTATGGAGATACTCACTGCCTTCTTCATAGTAATGCAAATTATTACGCTAGCCTTGGTGTTTCAGCTGCGGAAAAAAGCGCTCAATCCTGACCAATTTAAGAATCAAGAAAGTAAAGCCCGGACACAGGGGATTATCCATAAAGCTATTCAACAGGCAAACAAAATTCTTGTGTCTGCCGAACTCAAAGGTCTGCAGCTTGTTTCCAGGCAAAAGTTGACCGGTAGCGAAATCGGCGAAAAATTTTCTGAGCACCTCAATACGATTGAAAAGGCTCTGGAGGAACAATTAGAGCATAATGCCGCTCACGCGGAAGAAGAATATGCCGCGTTTATCCAAGAAGCGGAGCAATCAATCAAGGACCATATACAACAAAATCAAGTGATGCTTGCCGGAAAATCTGATATGCTGATTCAGCGCACGGAAAGTTTGCTAACGAAATTTACTGCGGATTTGGAACAAAAAGTAAAAACAGATGTTGACAAACAGCTGGCCCAGGCCGCTGAAGAAGTGGTGCAGTATGAACAACATCGCATGCGGGTGATTGATGAACGGATTGTGGATATTTTGGAGGATGTCGTGCGGGTGATATTGGAGAAAAAAATGAGTCTCGCCGATCAAAGCGAGTTGATATATAAAGCATTGGAAGAGGCAAAACGCACGCACGCGTTTACCACAAAACTCCATGAATGAAGATCAATTGCTCCATGTCTTATTGACAACGACTTTTGTGAAGTCTGATCTTTCGCGGCGGCTTGGGATAGCCCGCGAGTACGTTAATCAGCGGTTTTTTACTTCCGGGGGAAAAAAGGATGTAAAAAAATTTCTCGCTGGCGGGAATCTATCAGTCGATGATCAGAGAGTGCTAACCGAGTGGGGTGATGATTTTCTCCAAACGTTTACGAAAGAAAACGCATCGAGCCTGTTTGATGCGCTTGACCGCGAAGTGAAAAATCTTCCGGTCATCAATCTCTATGTGCCTATGGAGCTGGGAAGCCAGGATGTGGCGAAGATAGGTACTTGGATGCGGAAAAACCTTGACCCCTCGGTGCTCATTGAACTTCACCGTGATTCGTCGACGTTTGGCGGATGC
>CAYHEJ010000142.1:0-3070 GCA_964355625.1 uncultured Gammaproteobacteria bacterium | reverse complement strand
GCCAGAATTGTTCGAGACGGGGGTAATTTTTTTAAAAAATCTGGTATATGCAACAGTTCCAGCAATAACACACATGGCAATAATAATAATAACGAGTACACGCTTATTCATAGACAAAAACATTGTACCAGTTACTTACTGAAGAGTGGCTGAAGCATAATGATAGAATATTGAGACTCTTATAGAGTATCAAAAAAAACGAAACATATATTTATCTTCTGAACAAAGAAAACTTTCCGGTAATCTCCTTTAACTCAACAGTTATCCCAAATAAACAAATTCCGTAATACTCTAGATCTGTTTCAGGGGACAGTTTTGTTGCCTGGACTTGCTCTGCTGAAGTCCCAACCGTCATGGTACTTGTAAAATCGGTAAAAGGAATATTTCTTTTTATCGCTTCATTTCGGACAGTTCGTATTTTATTTGAATTATCGGCTTGAAGAACAATAAAAGGAAAGTGAGAAATATTGGGGTGCTTTCCGCTATCCTTGTCTTCATATTGCAGGAAACACATTTCATCTTGCTTCCCATATCCTCCGGCAAGACCTGCTGTCATATGCCCCAAGGCATTCATTAGTTTACCTGTTTCAATTTTTTTATTTAAAACAGCAACAAATCTTTTCGTATTTTCATCAGGTAAATTATTCATATATCTTTAACTCCCAATTTTCCACACGCCTTTTTCTAAAAATGCTTCAATAGTTTGTCGGCCCGCCTTATTTAAAAGATTTGAATATGAAAGTTGGTTATTTTTTGCATATTCTGATAATAATATTATTTTTTTACTTTCCAAATATGCCAATCTTTTATGATAACTATTGGTCAATGCCTTACCGACTATTTCCTCCATCACGGTCGTTGCCTCTTTTTGATCAAACTCTTTAAACGCTTCATAATATTTTTTTCTGTCAATAAATTTAATGTTGATCGGCACAAAGCCTTCGCGTATAAGCAGATAATTATTTATGACCCTCCCAATGCGACCATTTCCATCAACGAACGGATGAATATTCTCAAAGGACAAGTGTAGTCGCGCAATGCGTTTCACAATATGTTCGTGATTGTCGGCATAATACGTTGCCAACATTTTTTCCAGTTTCTCTTTCACCTCTTTAGGATCGGGAGCAATATGACTCCCGACTCGGACAAATTCATTATCTTTTCTAAGTCTTCCAGCTACATCATCACGAATATTGGAAATAAGCATTGCATGAAGTGCTAAAATTATATCTAGTGAAAGCTCCTGCTCTTTTGCCTTTATATGTATATACGTCACCACTCGTGCAAGATTCTTGGTTTCAAAAATTTCCCGTTCATTAATATACCGGTCTAAATCGATTTGAAGGAGAATTTTTTCAGTTTCTTCAAGAGTTAGCGTGCTGTTTTCAATAGCATTCGAGTTATACACCTGTTCGGCGACTTCTGCTTCACTTATGAGGGTTAAAAGGGCGTCCTTGCCAATTGCAGCTTGGTAATATCTTTGGCGAAGAAGGTGAATTCTATCAAACACTCTCAGTGTATTGGCCATACATTCGTATTATATATATATATTCACGATTTTGTCAACATAATCATGAAAATAGACGAATTTTCATATATATTCACGATATTGGTAACTATTATTCAATTTACTACTCACTATCGTCAATAAAAAATATTTTTCAAAAATGATAAGTTTTATTAAAATGCTCCGAGCAATAGACGATGTTCGAACCTATTATAAATCAGATTTAACTTTGTAAGTTACCCGATAGATGTTTAAATGTTGACTTCCATCCAATCACGTTTCCTTTTGTTCGTAATTGCGCGTCATCGCCTCCATAAATGAGATTGAGGCTCACCTTTTGCGAAATAACTTTCTGAATTGTCTCTAATTTTGCAAAGGCATCAGTAGCTATTGTCTGTGCGGATTTAATCTCATATAAGCTTGCTTTATTTCCTTCAACAATTACAATATCAGCTTCCGTTCCCTGTTGATCCCGCCAAAAAAACATATCTTGATCTATACCTTTGTTTGCAAAAAATTTCATGAATTCAGAGACAATGAACGTTTCAAATAAAGATCCATAAAGCGGGTGCGTCATCAATTGATCCTTCGTATGTATTCCAAGGAGATGACACGCTAAGCCGGAATCGATAAAATAGATTTTCGGTGTTTTATTTAACCGCTTTGAAATATTTGCATAGTATGGCTGGAGTAATAAAATGATGCCGCTGGTCTGAAGAAGGCTGATCCATGATTTAATTGTGTTGTGCGTTACTCCAACATCATTACCCAAGGACGATAGATTTAATAATTGTCCGGTACGACCGGCAATCAAATGAACAAATTTTTCAAATGCATTAAGGTTATCAATTTGTGACAATAAACTTATGTCTCTGTCTAAATACGTTTGGATGTAACTTGAAAGCCATAAATCGGGAGACACTTTTTGATCATACAGACGGGGATATCCACCTTTTAATATTTGAGACTGTATGTTTGGTTCCTCGAGATCTTCTTTTTTTATCTCTTCATAAGACAAGGGGTATAGGTTAAATAGTCCAATTCTTCCCGCCAATGTTTGCGTGATAGATTCCATCATTAAAAAATGTTGCGATCCAGTCAAAATAAATTGTCCATTCTCTTTCCTGCTATCTACGTGTGCTTGGAGATAGGAAAATAAATCGGGTACTCTCTGCACTTCATCCAAAATAACATGATTGTTAAAACGATCTAAAAAACCACGTGGGTCTTCGGTGGCAAATCGACGTGTATCTAACTGTTCCAAATTTACATAGTCATATTTTGGAAAAAGTTGTTTGGCGAGTGTCGTTTTACCTGATTGACGAGGTCCAACAATACCAATGATCGGAAAAGATTCAGCCGCCTTTTTTATGGGATCATGAAGCAATCTAGGTATCATATCTGTATGATACTCTATACAATTACAGATTGTCAATAGCAATTACAATCTGTAACAATGACTATTGTTGCTTCGGGCGGTAGAGGATGTTCGGACTTTTTCCTAATAATTCTTCTTCGCAGATTATTTAGGTAGATACTTTTGCTCCCACTCTCTTACTATCT
>CAYHEJ010000141.1:0-3122 GCA_964355625.1 uncultured Gammaproteobacteria bacterium | reverse complement strand
AATAGACAAGGCAATCAATGAAATCCGTGATACTGTCAGAATCATGACCATACATCCGAAAATTACCGTTATAAGAAGTAATATACGTATAAACCGCGGGCGGACCGCAAAAAACATACTCAGAAGTATCGGTAAAACGAGTACGAGATACGCCGCCAAATCATAATGTCCGCCAAACGTCGATGAAACCCGGGACAATGAAGACAGCCGTATCCCCACACCTTTGGCAAACTCCTCATTCATTGTTAAAAATGCAGGAAAACCGACATATTTTTGACCGATACCATACAGAGCGACTGCCAAAACAGTCAATGTTAAAACTATGGTGATTACCATAAGATGCCGTTTGTCTCTCATGCTGTCGTATGCGACGAAAAACATACTCATATATTCTACGCGACGCAATAAACTTAACACTGCCACATTGGGGTATACACCGTTTAAATAAGGAAAAATGAGAAGTATTCCATGAATCGTGGATACAGCACCGATGAGCCAAAAGACTAATATCGGAAGTGTAATGGGACTGGTAATTATAAATTTCTTACGCACCAGAGATAGACCCCAGAAAAAAAGAATGAGCAGAACAACCAAATCTTCACCGCGGACATAGACCCATGTATTTTTGATATCTACAAGCGGGATTTTTGGGTATAAAGGGATAAATGCCAACAAAAAGATTGTTGACAAAAATAATATGTTTTCCCTAAAGAATTGATAAAGCTTCTTCATATGTTTGGACCATATCCCTCTTTCCCATCATACGACCTAATCCTATTGCTAACAAGGCTTTTATATATAACAAAGATCGAAGAACTAAAAATGTTGTATAACCAGTATGTTTTTTGTAAAAATACCATAGGCCGCGATAAATATTCACAACCGGTGTCCTCCGGTTGGCACTGCTTGCTGCTCCAGTATGAACAAACTGCGACACCGGATAACAATACGTAGTAATTCCCATCTTCCGTGCTCTATATAAAAATTCTATTTCCTCCATATACATAAAAATTTTCTCGTCAAAAAGTCCGACTTCCAAAAAAAATGATTTTTTACCCATGAGACATGCACCGGAGACCCAATCTACCAGGCGCGTTTCGCCCGGAGAATATCGAGTTGCCCCCCAATAATCCCCTTTGAAAAAAAGCATGAGCATAACCACGGGGATGGTGTAAAACGGTCCGCAGGAGGACTGGGGAGATAAATCCTCATTTAATAACGTCCCACCGACAAATGTCTTTGAGTGATTCCTGCAGAACAATAAAAGCTGTTCGATGGCATCTTTCAACACGACGATATCTGAATTAAGAAGTAATATATACTCGCCGCTAGCCTTTTTTATTGCGAGATTATTAGATCTGCCATAACCCATATTGATGCTATTGAGTATGGTTTTTACTCGAGGATATTTAGTCTTCAATAATTCCCTACTGCCGTCTTTTGACGCGTTGTCTACAACGATGACCTGATACGTGACACTGCTTGTTTTTAGACTATCCTCAATAGACTGCAAGCACCGATCAAGAAGAAATTTTGTATTATAGCTCGGAATGATAATTGAAAGATCCATGGAGAATATTATTGGAACAGTCGGGCAAACTTCAGGGTATAGTGAAGGTCTTTTGATCTATTTTTTATAAAAACAGCAGGTATCCCGCCGACCACGGTATACGGGGGGACATCTTTTGTAACCACAGCTCCCGATGCAATCACTGCCCCTTTACCGACCGTAACGCCTGGCAAGATAGTGACACGAGTCCCGATAACCACATTATCTTCAATAACGACAGGAGCACCCAGTTCTTCAAAATCAGGACTATCTATATCATGTTCCATCGTGTACATGCGTACTTCCCCGGCGATCGACACGTTGTTGCCAATAGTAAGAGGCCTGACGGAGGGAAAAAGTAATTCTTTTATATATCCGATGATCTTATTCTCACCCGGCTTCCAAATCCGTTTATACCGTCCATCCAAAAATGCATCATTACCAATAATGGTATTTGCTCCGATTGATATGCCGGACGGCAGATTAAATTCAGCTCTCCAATGTATGGACGAATCGCGCCCAATATGCATGCGGAATATATACCGGTACAAAAATAATCGAACCGTGTGGCTTGGGATATACCCCGTAAGCGTCGCCAAAAATACCCAAAAATCAATGAATAATCTCATAATGTTCCCACTTCTTGTAATACTTCCAATGTCTGTTTTGCCGCTTTTTCCCAGGAAAATAATTTTACCTGCGCAAGTCCTTTTTGAATCCGTGTTTTTCCTTGTACGAGGTTTCTCTGACGCACTGCGGTCAAGAGACCCTGAGTAATGCTTTTGACTTTCAGAGGATCTATATATACCGCCGCTTGACCCGCTATCTCAGGAAGACTGGAAATATTACTCGCCACAATCGGTGCTTTATATGCCATTGCTTCAAGCACAGGTAATCCAAATCCCTCATAGAGACTCGGGAGAGCAAAACATAAGGCATGCGAATAAAAGTCCGGAAGATCACCATCGGGTACATCATGGAGGAACTTTACTTTATCTGATACGCCAAACCGTGTCGGCGCCTCTAATATTTCTTCATACAGCCAGCCTTTCTTCCCTATTATCACAAGATGAAGTTCTCCGAATTTTTGCTTATTTTCCCGTAAAAATTCTGCAAATGCTTCGATAAGCCGCACGTAGTTTTTTCTCGGCTGGAGCGTCCCAACAGATAAAATATAGTGCGACGAAATATTGTATTTTTTTGTTGCTTTTGACTCCATACTTAACCCGGGGTAGGTCACAACGACCCTATCCTCAGGCACGCCATACTCCCTCATTATAGCATTTTTGGTAAATTCGCTTATCGTACAAATCCGCGCCGCATTAGCTACAGAATACTTTGTCCACAAAACCAATTTATATAAATCCCTGAAGCGGAACATTTTGGGGTAGGCCAGGTACGACAAGTCCATGATCGACATAACACGGGGAATAGATATATACCGCGGGACGTAATGCGTCGGCGAAAAGACGACATCAGCCCTCGGTTGATCCCTTTGAAGCGCAAGCGGCAAGCCGACAAACGTCCAAAACCGCTTCGGTGAAATCACGCGATACTTCCACCTCTCGGTTTC
>CAYHEJ010000140.1:0-3193 GCA_964355625.1 uncultured Gammaproteobacteria bacterium | reverse complement strand
AGAACGCGAGTATTATTCCCCACCACGGCTTTCTCATCAAACTCACCCAATACGCGGTACAAAAACCAGCTATTGGGATGACAAACGATAATAGTCTCCATGGATATTGTATTAGCTGCAATGGTTTTATAATGTTCCACAACGATTCAGATATTGGAAGCATAAATATAACGCTAACGGCAAAGATTGTGAGAAAAAAGACAAATAGCTGCTTTTTTTTGACATTTTTTTGTTTCCTGCTCATCCAAAGAGCCCCTAATATTGCGACAATCGGCGCTATACCGATTTGTACAGACATAGTGTTGCCCAATCTTCCCGTCCCGGAAAACTCTGTCCCCCACGACGGAACAAATAGCTCATACGCCTGTGCAAAATGTTCCCGGAAGTTAACGATGTTGAGGCCCACCACATACTTTGATTCAAAAAGTGCAGGTAACCAAAAAAAAGCTGAGATCCCCAAACCCCCAAGCATCCAAGGAATCACCTTTTTATTTTGTATCAGGCAATATATTAAAATAAACGGCGTGTAGAGCATGGCAAGAATATTGTGGCTGAGAATCAATAGTCCGTAGACGATAGCCATCCAGAAAAAACGTTTTTTTTCGATACTATACAGCACCATAAGTAAAAAAGCCGTAGCCCATATCTCACCCATTGATCCGCGCACATATATATCAACAAACACATACGGGACATATGCAGAAACAGTTGCTCCAACTAATGCAGGTACTATGCCAAACAGCATAGAAAGCCAGAGATACATAGCTGCGGCAAGTGCTACATACCCCAATCCCATGCTCATCTGAAACGCGTAAACGGCGTCCCGAGTAAAAACTCGTACCAATGAACCTATATAGTTTGGCAACGGATAATGGTAGTTAAAAATCGGTATCCCATATCCGCTATTCATATCCGGAGCCCACCGGGGGAATAGAATCCCCTGGCTAAGCATTTTTGAAAATTCTACGATTCTGATGATGTGATATTCTCCGTCATGGGTCGGTATATACGACGTACCAAAAGCCGGTATCACCGCATATATCACCGCAACGATTGCCACAAGAGCAACTAACCACATTTTATTGATTTTCATACTGTTTGTTTTCGGGCTCGTTTCACCGCGAGATATATACCATAAAATGCCAGCGGTATAACAGTAAGCAGCAACCGGAATATCGGACCTGGAGCCTCATAATATCCCATCCACATGTATGGCAGATGACGTAATTCTAACGCAAATGAAAGCACGATCGTAAAACCTACAATAAATGTCTGTTTTTTAAAATCCATAAACGAGGCAACTGAAATAAGCCATACTGCATACCATGGATAGAGCTCCTCACGGAGCGGAGCAACTACAATAAAAACAATAAGCAATAAATAATAAGCAAGAAACAATAATTTTTCCCAAGGCAGTTTCTTCATGAAAATAAGTGGTAGAAGAACTAAAGTACTGCCCTTAACAAACCATGAAAGTATAAAAAACACTAATCCAGTTACTTTTACAGATATACGATTATTTTGCCATAAATAAAGTCCCCCAAGCGCGAGTATCATCATATATATATCGTTATGTCCCGATACGAGGACTTCGATGAGGATAAGCGGATTAAAAGCAAAAAATAGCACATTTTTTATATTTTTCGTAACTTTATATATAAAATAAGAGAAGCATATATATACAAGCGCATTCATTATTTTAAATGTAATGATAGTTTGCCAAATTTGGTCATTGCCTAATGTGTATGGCACAACTGTCAACAGCAGCCACACAGGACCGTAAAGAGCTACTTTATTTGCTGCACGCGTAAAAGCTAAGTATGGCTCATTAGGAATTTCAGTCGGCATGACGATATACGGGTTTTCATGGTAGGTAAACGTCACTTTTGCTGTGGTTATGTAGTTAAATAGGTCATATGACAACGCTGGGTAGGAGAGAACAAGAATTGTCGATGAAGCGAAAAGCAATAAAAAAAGTCTTCTCCACGAAATAAAAAGTTTGTCTGCAACCTGAAGAAATTTTGCGTAGCTATAAAATAAACCTAACAAAATTAATAGAAATACCGTTGTTGCTAACGGACGGTTATGGTAAACCAAATTTGATAAAGGAGCTTGAATACGCGTAAACAGTGGATTTGTAGAAAGAGTAAGGTTCGGATCCAAAAACCCGTATGAAAACCACGCAAGCGCTCCAATCGTAAGAAAATATACTATCATTAAATACTTCATTTACGTATTTCTATCGAAGAATGGACTATCGACTTAAGATTCAATTCTGTTGGTTTCTCTTTTTCCGGAGTCCAGATAAATTGCATTGGTACCGTCGACTCTAGCGTAGACAATACACTTATATGCATTGTTGCCGCTTCGATGATAAGAGATATAAAGTTTTTCATATTTTTATTTTCTTTTTCAGCTTTAGCGACAAAATCCGGCAATTGTTGAAATTCTACGTCTGATCTTTTTAGGGCATCGACTCCTAAGAGATATTGCTTATATTCAAGAAGCGTTTTTGCTTCTACTAGGTATTTATCGGATAATTCCAGATGATATTTTATTTGTGCAATATTTCCAAAATACCAATATTTTTTTAATTGATCTACGACCCGGGAAATTCGATACATCTTATTCCCCGGCATATAGGAAGGATACGGCAAGACGTAGGCAGCGTTAACAGATGGAATGAAAAATAAGCAATAAGAAATAAGCAATAAGAAATAAGCAATTTTTTTCATAACTTTTTAGACTTCATAAATGCGATGGGAAAATGAAGAGCACTATAGAGGGAAAACTCAAAGCCAGTCAATCCGTCCATGAACCCTTTGTGCCGAAAATATATGGATAAAAAAGTGGCGATCGGTTTAACAAGACAATATTGAAAAAATAAAATAAATTGATTTGTCTTACTTTTTACAAGTTCCTGAGCAGTAAGAGCCGTGTATGCATCCGCTTTCTTCCAGTAGTCCGTTCTTGTCTGATAACTATAATGAAGCATAGGATGAGTAATATAATCCACCATCCCATCTACCTCAATTTGCTCATGCACGCTTTTGCACGGAAACCGAGCTTTCCCTCTTCGCACTAATCGAATAACATAATCCGGATATTGTCCACCTTTGCGAAGCCAACCTCCCAGAAAATAATTCCGACGCGGAATATAATAGCCGTTAATTCGTAATTCGTGATTCGTGAT
>CAYHEJ010000139.1:0-3199 GCA_964355625.1 uncultured Gammaproteobacteria bacterium | reverse complement strand
TTGTGAAGAATGCACTGCGTGACGCGACAGAGGCGAGTCAGGGATTGTGTACACCCAAGAAGCCAATCGTACCGACGCGCGCAGAAATTCTTGCGAACCGTCGCGCGCGGAGCGCGAAGTTGCGCGTCTTTACACGTTCCACCCGCCTCGCCGAAGACGTCGAGTCAAGGCGGGCCCTACACAGATGATGCGCGTACGCACCAATCGCTATTTGATGACGAAGCCCAATGGGTCACGGGATATGACGCATCCTATCGCAATGAATATCCCCTGCGGGTCACAGTAACATTGCCGTTTTTGAGAAAGGTATCTTTTGGCGTGGTGTATGCCGTAGGGAAGGATAAAAAGAATGCATTGATAGCGACACTTGCTCCGGTTGGCACGATCTCCCAGACGCCCGCGCGTATTATCGCCGAAATGCCCCACTGCCTCTTGTACACGGATCAAACACTTGATACGGTCAAATAATGAAAGTATATATCGGAGCGGATCATGGGGGATTTGAATTAAAAAAGAAGATCTTTTCATGGCTTCAAACTGCGGGTTATACAGTTACAGATTGCGGCAACAGCGTATTTAATGCTCAGGATGATTATCCCACGTTTGCTTTCGCGGTTTCTGAGGCAGTGGCTAAAGATGAAAAATCTAAAGGCGTTATTATCTGCCGGTCGGCGGCAGGAGCTGTGATTGCCGCCAATAAAGTTACGCAAATTCGTGCCGTTGCCGTGTTTGATCCCAAAGCGGCACTTCATGCCCGCGCCCACAATGATGCCAATGTCCTGGGGCTTTCCGGTGATTGGACAGATGTGAACTCTGCTGCTGAAATTCTCAAAATATTTTTGGCAACGGAATTTTCCAAAGAAACGCGCCATGCCCGAAGAATTGCGCAAATTACTGCGTATGAAAAATCTCATTGATATTATTCCCGGGATATTAGAAAAAGAGTGGTCCTCTTTAGAGGGGAAGTTGCTTTTGGCGGCGCCGCATGTTGAATGGGTTCAGATTGATATAGCGGACAATACGCTTGTGCCAAACACGACATTCATGGATTTTGAAAAGTTTGCACCTGCCAATCTTTTGCGTCAACTTGAACATCTTTCTTTAGAGGCTCATTTGATGGTGGCAAATCCGGAAAAATATATTAAACCGCTTGCTGATGCCGGATTTAAGCGGCTGATTGCCCATGTCGAATCGCATGATCCGCGGTTGTTTTTGGAACAAGCCAAACACGAACAGGTCGAAGTGGGGATGGCAATCGACGGGCCAACGGAATTTGAACAGGTTGAGCCGTTTTTGGATCAGGTAGATGTAGTACTCGTTATGACAATTGAAGCGGGTTTTAGCGGGCAGGAATTTATGCTCGAAACTGTTGAAAAGATTAAACTCATTCATCAGAATTTTCCGGATTTACCTATTGAAGTCGATGGGGGAATCAATCAAAAAACTGCCCAAATAGCAACTGAAGCAGGCGCCACTCGGCTTGTCTCCACGTCGTATATTTTCAATAACCCCGCCGGCATTGCTGCCGCTCTCGAAAGCCTCAAATCAGTTTAGCTGAAAGCACTTCCGCGCATCAGGGATATGTAGTTAGTAGAGACGCCTCATCATCAACCACATAATAAATCACGCGTATGTCGCCAGTTACTGAAAATGAACGCAACCCTTTCTGTTCTCCTTTCAAACTGTTTATCAAGTACTGTTCCGAACCCAACGCGTTTACGATATGCTTTTTGAAATGAGGTATGAAAATGGACATTCATGAACGAAGTTTTGTAAGAAAATCATCGGCACTTGTAGTCTTTACGATATTTTTCCCTTGTTCAATTTCACGAATAATCCGATCATATCTGACTTTGGCTTTTTTGGATAATACGACATCTTCATCCTGAATGACGCGTAATGAAATCTCATGAGAGGCTAGTTTATGAAGTATTACACGTATAGCTTCCTGAAGTGATGAGAACCCATGATCTTTCGACACTGCTTCCGCCTTGTTTTTTAACTCCTCTGTCATTGGAATCTGAACGATGACTCTGCTCATATAGTACAATTGTAATGTTTTTGTATAATTTGTCAAGGCTTCTGGCTCAGGGGTAGACGACGATTACTTCATGGAGTATGATAGCCAATATGGATCGAACCTCTTTAGAAAAACTTTCCCGTCTTGTACGATCTACTATTCTTACTATTACCACCCAAGCCGGTTCCGGGCATCCGACCAGTTCATTGTCTGCGGTGGAACTCATGACGACGTTGTTTTTTAAATATCTCCGCTATGATTTAGATAGTCCAAAAAATCCCGCCAATGACCGCGTCATTTTCAGCAAAGGCCACGCTTCACCGCTCTATTATGCGTTGTACGGGGCGGCAGGTGTATTAACGGATAAAGAATTACTGGGCTATCGTTCGTTCAATAGTGTTTTAGAAGGGCATCCCACGCCGCGATTTCGGTACACCGAAGCGGCAACCGGTTCGCTTGGTCAGGGACTGTCGATTGGGTTAGGAGAAGCGCTGGCGATAAAATTGCAGGGCCAAAGTTCAAAGGTATATGTGCTTGCCGGAGACGGAGAGCTTGCCGAAGGTTCCGTTTGGGAAGCCGCTGCAGCTGCGAGTTTCAAAAAAGTTGATAATCTATTTTTTATTGCTGATATCAACCGTTTAGGTCAGTCAGATCCCACGATGTACGAGTATGACCTCTTGGTGTATAAAAAACGCTTTGAGGCGTTTGGATGGCGTGTGGTGACAGCACTTGATGGTAATAATCTGGATGTTGTCGACAAAGCGTTTGAAGATGCGTTTGCAAAGGGTGGGCCCGTGGTAATACTTGCTAAAACGAAAAAGGGCGCTGGTATTTCATTTCTTGAAGATGCACCAGGCTGGCACGGAAAACCTCTCTCAAAAGATGAATTGCCGAAAGCGCTTGCAGAACTGGGGGATGTTGATACAAAATTTCGAGGAGTGGTTCAGAAGCCAATTCCCCGTGTCATTCCGGTGAGGCAGGGATCCCGGCTCGGTGGCCGGGAAGACATCAAGTACGATCCTATCAAATCCGTTGCAACCAGGAAAGCCTTTGGAAATGCACTGAAGCGCTTGGGCGCATCTCACCCTGATCTTGTTGTGATCGATGGCGATGTAAAGAATTCCACTTATACCGAATTTTTCGGTAAAGAATTTCCGGACCGGTTTTTTGAACTATTTA
>CAYHEJ010000138.1:0-3207 GCA_964355625.1 uncultured Gammaproteobacteria bacterium | reverse complement strand
TCGCAAGTCCTTTGAAAAAAAAAGACTCAGACAGAGGAATGGGCATGCTGTAAAGCATTTTTTTTATCGTTGTATACAGGAACGGAAGTTGAAACGTATGACCAAAAGCAATATTTTGCATGAGTATCTTGCGGTGAACTTTTGGGAAGCGGCTCCAGATAGAAGGCGGGTACCGCAAGGGAATCACTTTATCATTTATTTTTATAGAAAAACCGCGATCAAGGAGCTGAGCGGAAATATTTGCAACCCCGTTGACTTTAATCTTCGGTAATTTTTCTTGCGGCTCAGGGACTGATTGCAGCTGTGGAAAATCGGTAATGTTTTGCGAGAGCATAATAATTTAACCTATACCATAGTACATGGCTATATGGTGTTGTCAAGTAATCGCGCGTCACGTATGATGATAATGGCGTCCGCATCATATGATTACAAAAACACTGTCATTTGGTCCATCACTCTCCTTTTGTTTGGAGTTTCATGATTTCACGCTTCGTGATTTTTTGTCTATAAAAATTGCTACACGGGAGCAGGCAAGCCGCGAATTAGGACGAATAACTTCACACTGGGTGAAAGAGATCCTTAAAGAAAAATTATCGGCTCCCAATGCTCTCGACCAACTTCTTAAAACACAGGGTATGTTAGCAGTTGCTATAAAACTTCAGCTGCGTGGGTTCTTTACACTAAACAACACGAATTATCTTGAAAGATATTTGGCGGGATTAACAGCATATTGTGAGGGAGCCGGTATCACGCTTAACGAGGGAGTATTCCTCCAAAGTTTCGCAGACAGCGCATGCCAGACCATCCTCGTTGAGGATACAAAATTGCACGCATGCAATATCATTCATATTGAAGAAAATCCCGATGACATACAACTTGTAGATCTGAATAAAACGCTTGACCTAGATCGCGCTCGGTTGTCTCACGACAAACTTCTTCAAACGTATGATCAACTGATTCAAACCCACTACCGTTATCAGATTGTGCATATTGAAACTGAGAATGAATCTCAGCTATTTTTTGGCTACCCGGGATTATGCGGCGGGGGACCTGCCTTTGGAATAAATCTCGCACACAGTACAGTATTCGCAGCAGATACGCTCACACCAAACGCCGAGAACATGACCGGCGATATCTGGTCCAATGCCATCGTTTCCATGCTCTATGACTGCGGTACTATATCGACTATGAAAATACTTATGTCCCGTTTGATAGAAAGCAAGCTCGCCGTCCTGGGCGGCTATGCGATACACGCAGTACAGTGGGTACCCGAACTTTCCATGGCATCGTATGAATTTGCGTCACATAGAGCAGGAGAACAATCTATGATCACGAATGATACCCGTAGGCTCATCGGCCAGACAAATTACCCTCAAACTCCGGCCTTGCAATCTATCGACCGCTATCAAGCTCCACCCAAAAACAGCGAGGATGTACAAGTTTCTCATATTATCAAACGGCGAACTCAACAGCTCTGCGCTACAGCTCAGACAAAAATATTTCCGTCAGCGGATCATCAACATGATATAGATAATCTCCTTACCATCATAGCATCGCCTGAAGGCGACGTAGAAACACTCGATCATGGACCCGCATTTGCCGGTTTTCCGACACTGTACCAAAATAGTTATATGGTTGGATCTCTATCATCAAATAGCGGCAAAATCGTCATCGGTAAACTGACGCCGCCGCCTATTCAACATAACGAATACGCACTTGTTTTCGATCCTTCAAATCCAAAGCATCTACAAAGTCGGCTCGCTGATCTAAAGACACTTAAGAGCGTTGCAATAGTCTATAGCGCTCCAACCAAGAGAGTGCTAAAGACATCATTTGCCGCCGCTGACACTGATACATTTTTTGTCGCCGCCAAGGTCCGAGAAGCATTAAAAAACCACAACATCCAATCATCACTCATTGAAATTCGGGAAGATACTATTGGGCTAATTAATACGATCCGTGCTGACATTATATTCAATCTTATTGAATGGACAGGAGAAGATATACCTCTGGTCCAACAGGCTTTTGCTCATTTTCGTACACTCGGCATCCCTGTAACCGGATCAACGGAGCAAAATTATCTGGAAACCGCAAATAAAATAACGATGAAGCAAGCTCTTGAAAAAGCTCATATTCAAACGCCCGTGTGGCAGACATTTACTACTTCTGAAGAACAAAGCGTCGTAAAATTCTCTTATCCTGTTATCGTCAAACCTGCATACGAACACTGTAGTATCGGTCTGGGATACAACTCGATCGCAGAAAATAAAGAGCAACTAATAAAAATTGTAAAACGTCAGATCGAGAAATTTCATCAGCCGGTTTTGGCAGAGGAATTTATCCAAGGCCGGGAACTACTCGTTTATCTTCTTGAAGAAAAATCATTCATCCGAATCCTACCCATCGAAGAAATTCTTTTTACGAATAATCGAAAATTTGCGTTTCAGACGTATGAAAGTAAATGGGATAGTCAACACAAAGATTACAAAACGTCACACGTCACAATTGCTAAACTTTCAAAAAAACAACAAGAAGTGATTGAGCAGATAAGTAGAGAGGCGTTTCAAAAGTTAGGCTTCCGCGGATACGCACGTTTTGATATTCGATTCAGAGACGAAATCCCTTACCTCTTGGAAACGAATTGCAACCCCAATGTCTACGACAGCGATGAAGATCAAATTCCCGGCATTGCATTCCCTGATTACATCTATGCCATCGTCCAATCGGCGTTCTATCACTTTGAACATGGTTGGAAAATATAGCTTCGTGGGGTACAATGAAACATATTGCCGGGGTGGTGAAACTGGTATACACGCAAGACTTAAAATCTTGTGGCTGTAAAATCAGCCGTGTGGGTTCGACCCCCACCCTCGGCACTCATATTTGGTCGGGGATCGCGGATTTGAACCGCGGACCTCTCGGTCCCAAACCGAGCGTTCTACCAACTGAACTAATCCCCGAACACACACTATTATGCCAAAAAAACTGATCGAGTACAAACGCCTGATTGATGATTTCATCCGGAATGACCTTCTCGGGCGAAAAACGCGCCTGCAATCCATCAATACGTGGGGTGAGGATATAACCAATAGATTGCTGACTTTTATCTCAAAAGGCAAAACGATACGCGGAAGTCTCGTATTATTGTCATCAGAAGCATACGGTCTTAATATTTCCAGAGATGTTCTTCTCACTGCAAGCGCGATG
>CAYHEJ010000137.1:0-3209 GCA_964355625.1 uncultured Gammaproteobacteria bacterium | reverse complement strand
GTGTGGCACAAGTGCTGGGAGCGGACGCTGCTGTAAAACTACCAACTCGGGTAACCCCGTACCAGGCGTAACTTGTCGAGGAATCTACAGCTGTTATGCCGGTGGATCTTGCCCTGCTGGATATGCTCAAGATAGTAGTAGTACATATGCCCGCTGCACATCAACCGTTTCCGGTGTCTGCTGCACACCTGTATACACTCCTCCAACTTCCACAACTGCCCCACCGCCAACCGGAGGCAAGACTCCAGCAACAACGCCCCCGCCTGTAACGACGCTTCCTCCGGGCACAAACCAATGCCAAAATGGAGAGCAAAACAGGGATCAAGGAAGAGTCCTCGTTTGCACATGCGCACAAGGCTGTAGTTATAAAAAGGATGATACAGAAGGTAGTGGTGGTTCCGCTTGGGTTTGTGATGAAAACTGCAAAACCTATGACAACGATAAACTCCCTGCCCTCGGCTCTTGTTATCAGATTGATTTCGTCCATCAAGGAACGAATCAATATTGTGGAGTAAAAACCGTACAGTGTGGCGGCAGCTGTCAGACAGGAACTACAAGTACGCCACCTCCAGGCAGCACAGCTACGCCTACTCCCACAAATCTACCTTCCGGCCCGCAATGTACATTAATTACCGTATATAAAGATGGAACCGCCTTGACGTCTGATCAATTGGCCCAATTAAAGGCCGATGACGTTGTTACGATCGGCATCCGAGGTGACCATGATATCAAAGCGCACTTTAGAATCAACGGCGCGGAATGGACAGAAATTACTTCAAAGAACGATCAAAACGAATATGTTTCGGAAGAATTCACCATACCGTCAGACAAAGCAACCCTTACAATAGAAGCAGAGGTATTTGGTGATGGTCAATGGCAGTAAAACAATACATACTATGAAATTTTTGAAAAAATACTGGTACTTTATTATTATTACTCTCGTTACGGCGGGCTTAGGTGTTATGACCTTTATCACAAGCCAACAGCTGACGAAAAAAACACCCGTAGCCCCAAATGTCGCTCAGGAGAAACCCAAAGCAGCGGTTGCTGCATGTACATTGACCATCGTTCTGGCAACAACCGGAAGCCCAACGCCGACGTTAACCGGCAGTCCATCTCCCACACCAACTTCTACACCAACGGGTACACCAACTTCTACACCGACAAATACGCCGACTCCCACAGCTATTACTTCGCAAACTTCTACGTCTACACCAACGCCAATACCTTTATCTAGCTGTAACAACGGCTGTACAGTAAACGCAGATTGTCGTTCAGGACTTGTATGTGACGGCGGGGCCTGCCGCAATGAAAGCTGTACGGAAAAAACCAACTGTTCATGCGATGTTGCGGCCACTGCCGCTCCTACGCCAAAAACACCTGTTGCCGGTACCGGTCCATCGATTTTAGGCGCATCGGTTATCGGTGTCGCCTTCCTTCTTATTCTCCTAGGACTAGCGTTCTGAGATATGCATGTATGGAATCCCAGCTTTCCTGTGGTACTAGCACATACCGTCCATCGTAAAGATAAATTGGCGGTTTAATAAGAAGCGAATCAAGGGCAATTTTTTTCACCGCTGATTCTTTTGTCCTGATAAACCATTTTCCCACCGTCGCTAATTCCCCAAAGTTCATATCCGTATCCGTAGCATCATCCAGAATTTTTGGTAAAGCTGTTAACCGGTCAAAAGAAAACCATCGTGTTGGATGGACGATTTTATCTTTAAGCGCAATCATAATATCCTGTTGTCTTCTGCTTCTGGCAAAATCACTGCCTTCCTCACCCTCTGCGTGCCTGCTTCGTGCGTATTTGAGCGCAACATCACCATTCATGTGCTGCCTGCCTTCATCGAAATGTATCGACTCATACACACACCGGTTAGTAGGATCTCCCGGACACGTATCCCGCTCTTTTCCTGCAATAGGATACTCGTTGTCCGTAAACGCACGCGTTACGTTGACATCCACACCGCCCAATACATCTATAATTTTTTTAAATCCGGAAAAATCTATGAGGAGTCCGTAGTGAATCGGCATGCCGATAACATCCTCGACAACGACTTTCGCCAAGACCATTCCTCCGCCTTTGGCAGACTTTTCCTCGCCGTAATGATAGGCGCTATTTACTTTGTCTTTGAGCGTATCGCTCCACGTATCGCGGGGAATAGAAATAAGAGCCACAGATTTTTTCTGCGCATCAACGGACAGTACCATCATCGTATCAGTTAAATCCGCTCCTTCGTGATCTCCCCCGGCGGCTCCGAGGATAAGAACATTTGTTCTGCTCCCGGAAGATTTCAACGCTATACCGTCATCAAAAACCAACTGCGCGATAAAACCCGGTGTTATTCCGGTCGTACGCATAAACCGCAAGCTCCAATAGAACCCGGTCGCAAGACTTGCAAGAAGTGTTCCGATAGCGATAATGGCTATGAAGCGTTTTATTTTTCTATGCATACTGCGGCTGCGACTAGACGCGAAAACTTTTCCGGGTCCAAACTTGCCCCGCCGGGCAATACTCCATCAATCGAGGGCTCAGCAATAAATGAAGCAACATTCTCAGCTGTCACGCTCCCTCCGTAAATCACGGTTGCGATCTCGGTTTTGGTTTTTATCGATGAGATGACTGTGTTTGCAGTTGCAGGTGTTTCTGTTTTTCCCGTACCAATGGCCCAAACCGGCTCATAGGCAACGACATCAACCCCGGCAGGAACCGGAGTCGTATCATCGGAAACACAGTAGATAACCTTCAAACCGGCACTTCGGGCTCTATCTACTTTATTTTTCAGCATTTCATCAGTTTCAGAAAAATATTTTCTCCGTTCTGAATGCCCTATGATCACCCAGTCGGCAACTTCTTTTACCATGCGTGCAGTTACTTCTCCAGTATACGCTCCTTCATCAAACGGAGACACGTCCTGTGCCCCAAGTTGTAGAGAAAGTTTCAACCGGTCAATTTCCTGCTTCATCACATACAGAAGTGTATAAGACACACACAACACAATCGTACTATGTATTGCTGATAGCTTCTTAAGCCATTCCATGGCTTCACTGATTGTTTTATTACTTTTCCAATTACCGGCAATCAGGAGGGGTTTCATGTGATAGTATTATATGTTATGGACCAATCTCTTCTCAATGACTTAAATCCCGATCAGAAAAAAGCTGCCGCTCACACAGAAGGACCGGTTTTGATACTTGCAGGAGCC
>CAYHEJ010000136.1:0-3260 GCA_964355625.1 uncultured Gammaproteobacteria bacterium | reverse complement strand
TCCGATCTTGTCGCTTTTGGATTTGATTCAAGAAGGGAATCAGGGACTTATCCGGGCAGTAGAAAAATATGATTGGCGAAAAGGATATAAATTCTCCACGTACGCGACGTGGTGGATACGACAGGCCATTACCCGCGCAATCGCAGATCAGGCCCGCACGATCCGCATTCCCGTCCACATGGTGGAGACAATCAACCGTTTTGTTCGGGCTAGCCGTCGCCTCATGCAGGATTTAGGCCGCGAACCGACGCCGGAGGAAATCGCCAAAGTCATGGAAGTGGATGTGGCGAAAGTTAGGGAAATCATGAAAGTTTCCCAAGAGCCGACGAGTCTTGAGACGCCGGTTGGCGATGAAGAGGATAGTCATCTGGGGGATTTTATTTCCGATCCGGGCCCAACGCCGTACGAACAGACATCACGTCAATTACTCAAAGAACACATGGAAGAAGTCCTCACTACACTTTCTGATCGGGAAAAGAGAGTGCTTATTCTCCGATTTGGTTTGGAAGATGGACGACCGCGAACCTTGGAAGAAGTGGGCGCACAGTTCGGCGTCACGCGTGAACGCATCCGGCAGATAGAAGCCAAGGCTCTTCGAAAGCTTCGCCATCCGTCACGATCAAAGAAATTAAAAGATTACCTTGAGTAAGATTATTCTCTTCATAGTATTTTTTTTCGCCGGAATTTTATGTGCAGTCGGTTTTTTTTATTATCTTGGGAATACACAAGTTCGATTTGATGTTAGAAAGCCGGAGATCGTGGGATTTTTGCCGTATTGGCTCTTGGATAAAACGGATAAAAATTATTCCCACTATATTACGACGCTTACGTATTTTGGATTATCGCTAAATAACGACGGAAGGGTGAAGAAGTTAAATAATCCTCAAGAAGAAGAACCCGGATACACAAATTTGAAAGGGTACAAGGTTGCATCACATGTAAAAAACTCGCTTCTTGTCATAAGCGGCGATGATAGCGTGATTGGCGATATGATCAATGATCCGGTGACCAGTGCGAACAATTTAATTGCCGACGTTTCTCCGATTATGAAAGAAAAAGGGTTTACCGATTTAAACTTAGACATCGAAAGTTTTATGGATGCATCAGAAAGTGCAAGGGCCAATTTCACCACATTTGTTCGGACCGTCAAACAGGGAATCAACGCTACAGTGACCCTTGATTTGATTCCTATTTCCCTGATCAAACAGAAACTTTATGATGCCAAAGCACTTGGTGCTATTGTTGACCGTGTGGTTCTCATGACGTATGACTATCATTACTCCGGATCGTATACGTCCGGAGCAGTTGCGCCAATTGGAGGAGCCGGCGAGACGATAGAATTTGATGTGGAAACAGCGGTGAAAGAAGCGCTGAAAGTCATGCCGAGAGAAAAAATATTACTGGGGATTCCACTGTATGGGTATCAATGGGAAACCATTAGTGGAGCATCTGAATCAGCCACCATACCTGGGGGATCGTCTACAGCAAGTGTACGTCGTGTTGCCGAAATTATTCAATCTTGCACGGATTGTACTGGCGGAATTGCTCCGCTATCCAAAGAACCGTATCTTATTTTTCCGGCGAACGATTATTTTAATCAGATCTATTATGAAAACGAAGCGTCGATGAAAGAAAAAGTCGCGCTTGCCGGAAAATATCACCTCGGAGGGGTCGCTCTCTGGGCATTGGGATATGAAGATAGCACAATGCTTCGACCGCTTACTACCTACAAAAACACGCTTGATCTATCGGGCTTGTATTAAGCGCACCATTCGTGTCTTGTCATCGATATTTGCCCGTTCGTTGGGTTTCAAATTCCAAACTTTTGTATTATTATCGGTATCCACGAGTGCAAATTTTACGATGCCTGTTTTGACCGTTATAGAAGCATCCGTGCCCATTATATTTATCGTTACATCTCCGGAATTGATTGATACGAGTGTATGGAGTACGCGGATGGAGATTGGTTTATCTACCTGATACATAAGTTTTCCCGATTTTTGTTGTAGAACAAAATTGTTAGAAAATAAGTTTGCAAAAACCAATTCTGCCATCGGTCCCATGTTAATAGTGACGATATCACTAACTGCGGCTGTCGCTGATGATTGTGCCTTCGTCGTTAGAGATTCTCCTAATAAAATTTTTGCTCCAGTCGAAGCCTCTTTGAATTCCGTATCCCCGCGGGAGAATTTTTCCACGCGACCGTTTATGATGGTTAATATTCCTGAAACGGCCTGGGATGGCGGTACGAGGGAGAACGCGGGTTCTTCTGGGGTAACAGTTGGTTTTTGTTGTTTTGAGTGGAAATATTGGTATCCCACAGCGCTCCCAAAACCAAGAACGAACGCCAACAGTACGAGAAAAATATTTTTCATGAGTGAGGCTATTATAGCACCCAAAACACGGGTAAATCTGTTATAATATGAAAGTTCTTTTCCATTCCCCTCGTAATGGATTACATCTAAACGTGGGAGAACGTTTAATTCGCGATTAGCGAATTATTACATTCCCCTGTAGTCCGCCACTTGGCGGACGGCTTCCTGTAAGATGAGAATATGTAGAATGTTTATGCAGTTTATAATAAAGAAGCAAAGAAGCTTTATATAGGGGAGACATCGAATATAGAAAGACGATTATGGGAGCATAATCAAAAACGAGGTAGACATTTTACGGCGAAGTTTAAAGGAATATGGGAAGTTGTTTATAAAGAAATAGTTCATACGAGACAGGAGGCGCTGAAGCGAGAGAAGCAATTAAAAAGTTATCAAGGTAGACAGTTCATTAAGAAATACATTCCCCTGTAGCTCAACGGTAGAGCGGCATCCTGTTAAGATGAAGGTTCGTGGTTCGAATCCACGCGGGGGAGCCAAATTATTTTGAGTATATTGACGCCCCATTAATTTTGAGCACGGCAGGACGTTCGAACCTAATGGTATAATTTATCCATGGCGAATGCAGATGATGTTAAGTATCTAAGCCTCGCAATCCAGAATTCTCGCAAATCTTTTGAAGAAGGAAGATTTCCTGCAGGTGCAATAATAGTAAAGAATGGAGAAATACTCGCATCAGAAGTAAGTGTCCCGTATCCAGGGCTTTTTCACGCAGACTCAAACGCAATTACAAAATCGTTCCAGAAAGTAGGTCCATTAAAAGGAGCAACGCCGTACATTGGTCTTGAATCATGTCTCATGTGCGTTGGTGTTGCTTATTGGGCTGGAATACGAAGAATTGTGTTTGCTATTCCCAAATCAAAAGTATCA
>CAYHEJ010000135.1:0-3264 GCA_964355625.1 uncultured Gammaproteobacteria bacterium | reverse complement strand
AACAACTAACAACGAGCCTTTTGCAGCATACTACCCTTTTCGATCACTATTTACCGGACGTATACCGGAAGAGCATGAATTCACTGTCAGCACTACACAAAATGGATTCATCCTGCATCAAATAATCCCTCCATCTGTAAACACTCATCTGATTTCACCACCACTTGCGCAAAAAGAACTCTACGTTCCAGGGTCTTTATCGCTAGAGTATATAGATAGCAAAATCGTACGCATGACGGTAGAACCGCTTCCATACTCTTTCGTCAACTCATCGACTGAAAAATCAAGTAATAAAAAAACATGGACTTTCCTCACGTCAGGCGCCCGACAAATTGAAATTCTTTTAAACTCGTCGTCGGTCATCAAAATCGATGCTTCAGAAAAAAATCAACAGGCATATGTCATGCTCTCTTTAATCGCACAAAATTTTTTCGATGTACTCAATGAAAAACAACAGCCTCTAACAAACGTTATTTATAAAACTAGCTTAGTACAAACACCTATGGAGCTCACTCTTCAAACGAACGACCTCTCTGTCCCGATATATGCCACAAAAGGCTTTACCGGATATAAAAGTAGCGACGATCTGACGTTTTTCGATCATTCAGCACATAATTGTGAATCAGTTTTACCCACAAAACAACAAGTTGTTACCGACAGTAATGGTCAGTGGCTTTCTTTTTCTTCTCAAGATAGTCAGCAGTGTTTTGATATCATATTACCCAGTCTTCCGCATAATACGGGGTATCTTATGGAGGTCGTAAGTAAACATCAGGAAGGAAAACCCCTCCAACTCGCGGTCATAAACCATCAATCACTCAAATCGGATATTGAAGTCGCGCTGAAATCACGAACAGACCGTACCGCATCATATTTCATTTTACCCCCTATGCAATCAGACGGACAGGGATACTCAATAAAATTTGTTAACACATCGCTCAACAGAACTCTTTCGATTAATTATCTCCAAAGCGTTCGTATAACGCCTCTTCCTTTTAACTGGCTTCTTTCCGTCAAACTCCTTCCTAACAAAGAAGTTCCACTCCCACGGGGAGGAATTATGACGCCTATCGAAAAGACATCCAATATAGGAACCTGGCTTTATATAACGAATACCCCTACATATCAAACTTCGTCTACCCTCGTCCTATCGCAATCTTTCGACTCCGGTTGGATTGCGTATGACTGGAAGAATAAGAAGCTTCTTACCCATGTCATCGTCAATAATTGGGAAAATGGGTGGGAACTCAAGCCATCAGCTGTCAGCCCTGCCTCGCCGGCAGGCAGGTGTCAGCAATCAGCAGAAAATACTCAGCTGCGAGCTGAAGGCTGCAAGCTGACCGCTATCATCTTTTTTTGGCCGCAGATATTGGAGTTTATAGGTTTTGCACTACTTCCGATACCGTTTATGTACGCGTGGAAGGCTAAACGATAATTTTATTCAATTCTTCTCCAACTTGTGGAAGTTCATTCTTAATCACATCCCACACGATTGCATAATCCACACCAAAATAATGATGAATTAGCTTGTCCCGTAATCCTGCCAGTGATTTCCAGTCTATCGATGGATTCGCCAAACGTGTCCCTTCATCAACGTGTTTAGCTGCTTCACCAATAATCTCCAAACTTCGTGCAAATGACCGTTGCAGAACTTCGTCACGCATAAATTGGTCTTCGGTGATCGACACGGAATGCTCAGTAAGAAATATAATCTCATTAAGCATGTGCCTAAAATATATATTAGCTGATTTGGACATAGGATATCTCAGAATCGATCCGTGATTTCATGTATGGGCTCAACGCTTGCGGAGTAACCAGATCCACTGACCGATCGAACACTTTTTCTAAATACTCGCTGCTGGCAAAAAAATTTTTGTATGTCTTTTTTCCCGGAAGAAATTCCACAAGAAGATCTATATCGCTTTTGGCAGTTGATTCTCCCCGCGCCGCTGAACCAAACAAGCCAATACGTGCAACACCAAATGTCTGCATCGTATCTTTATGATTTTTTAATGTATCAAGGATGGATACCGAATCTATCATATTTATCTAGTATATCATGTCCTCGTGAATAAATTGGAAAATTGGGTGGATCCTGCCGGAGGCAGCAGTTGATAGTTCACGGTTCATAATTCATAGCAATACCAACACAAAGCCATCAACGATAAACAATGAACTAACTAACCAACTAACCATCTACATCTTTTTCTGGCCACAGATATTGGAGTGGATAGGTTTTGCACTACTTCCGATACCGTTTGTGTGGGTATTATTGAAGCGAAATCCATAAACGAGCACCGAGAGCAGAGGCCACTTTTTGAAGAAATTTCATCGAAGGATTACTTTCCCCTGATTCTAAACGGGAAATAGCAGACTGCCCTGTTCCAATCTTTCGTGCCAAATCCTGCTGAGACATCTTATTCTTTAACCGCTTATCGATAACCGAGCGGATAAGCTTATATTCCGGCGCTAAGTCATCATACCGTCTTTTGACTTCCGGATCAGATAATAATTCTTTTTTGAGTTCTGAAAATGGTGTAAAGTTTTTCATATACTAAGATTATTACATATATGTAATAATTATGTCAACAACGGAATTCGCTTCCTAGCTGTTTCGACCTCACGTTGAGGCGTTTTTTGAGACTTCTTTACAAAGCCATGCAGAAGCAACGCGCTACCTGCCTTGATGATGAAAAATATACGGACTTCTTGTTTACCACGAATGCGAAGCTCATATAATACCGATGTAACCTTCTTCACATGTGGCATACCCAAATATTGACCATACTGCTCTATTAATTCAATAGCTCGCAGCATCTTTGATTGAGCAGGCTTCTGTAGTTGTTTGATAAATACATGTACCTCATCGTGATAGAAAACCTGCATAATTTTATTGTATCATGTGCTCGTCAGGGTAAACCGTTTGCGTATGCTTGCCTGCCTGGCGCAGACAGGGAGAATGAAACGAGGTTAATACACTTGATTGTGAGAGCCGATGTCGACAAATAACACATGATCGTCGTCAAGATACTGAAAGATAATACGTATATCACCGGTAACGGAAAATGCCCAATACTGATCTTTCTCCCCTTTCAATTGATGAACGCGAAGTAATGGATGATGAGAATTTTCTTGAAACATTTTTGACCGCCCGGCAACCTTTTTTATCAGTCCATTATCACGAGCTATCCGTTTTTTATAAGCTCGCTTAAAACCGGAATGCAGATCTATCCTGATCATGAATTCAAATACTTCATCATATCG
>CAYHEJ010000134.1:0-3285 GCA_964355625.1 uncultured Gammaproteobacteria bacterium | reverse complement strand
TTACCAGCAGGGGAAGTTTGAAGAGGGTGCAATGTATGATCATTTGACCCGGCTCCTTACAGAATTTGATGGCGAAATCCGCGCGTGCGTGCCGCGATTTTTTTATCTGGCGACTCCGCCGGAGCATTATGAAACTATCCTCACGCATCTTGGCAAAAGTAAACTTTCCGAAGGGTGTGGGCACGGGACGAGCATGTTTACGCGGGTACTCATCGAAAAGCCGTTTGGCAAAGATTTAGACACGGCCCGGCATCTGGATGAGCTTTTAGGAAGCATATTTGAAGAACGTCAGATATACCGTATTGATCACTATTTGGGTAAAGAAACTGTTCAAAATATTTTAAGCTTTCGTTTTGCCAACGGCATATTTGAACCCACCTGGAATAATGAGTTTATTGACCATGTCCAGATTACGTTGGCAGAAAACGTAGGAGTCGGAAAACGGGGGACATTTTATGACGGCGTGGGAGCGCTTCGCGATGTCGTGCAAAATCATATGCTTGAGATGCTCGCGCTTATTGCTATGGATCAGCCCCGTGCGTTTGATGCACAATCGATCCGCGATGAGCGGGCAAAAGTTTTAGAAGCAATAGAATGTGTGGAATCAGGTGTTCGGGGGCAATATGACGGCTACACCAAAGAGGGTAATGTCGATCCGCATTCGGCGACAGAAACATTTGTCGCTCTTAAGCTTATGCTGGGAGTTCCGCGCTGGAAAGGTGTGCCGTTTTATCTTCGTACCGGTAAAATGCTGGGGAAAAAAGTGACGGAAATATCGATTCACTTTAAAAAACCGATCGTCTGCACGGGCGATCTCTGTTTGTTTCCTGAAAAAGATGTATTGAGAAACGTTCTGGCAATTCGCGTCGAGCCGGACGAGGGGATTGCCCTCCGGCTTATGGCTAAAAAACCGGGATTCGGCATGACCCTGGCGCCCGTTGAGATGGAATTTACCTACAAACAGGCGTTTGCTTCAATCGATCAGCCGGCGGCATACGAGCGGTTGCTTTTGGATACGATCCGCGGCGATCAGACGCTCTTTGCCCGGACGGATGGCATTGATGCCAGCTGGCAATTAGTGACAAAAATTTTACATGGCTGGGCAGGTCAAAAAGAGCTTCCTATTATATATGATCCGGGATCATGGGGTCCCAAAGAAGCGGATCAGTTGATCCAAAAAGACAGCCGCCATTGGTTTTTGGACGAGCCGTGAGGCGAGTAACTAGTAATCGGTAATCAGTAACAAGAAGAACATGAACGTAATAACACAATTTACTGACTTGGAAGCGTGGAAAACAAATCATGAAGTAGTGTTGGCGATCTATAAAATCACAAAAAGCTTCCCATCAGATGAGAAATTTGGTATTATTGATCAGTTGAGACGTGCGGCTAGTTCAGTGACTGCAAATATAGCAGAAGGTTTTGGAAGATTTCATTTTGCAGATAAAAATCGCTTTTACTATCAAGCACGTGGATCCAATAGTGAAGTCTTTAATTTTTTGATACTTTCAAGAGATTTAGAGATATTAGGGAAAAAAGATTTTGAACGAATAAGCGCTATGGTTTCAGAAGGAGGTAGGATTCTAAACGGTCTTATCAGAGCAACAGAAATACGAACGGTAAAATAACGTTATTCCGATTACTGAGTACTGATTACGGATTACTTTACTATTATGTCCACATTCCACGACGACAAACTTTGGCAAGAAGCATACACCGCAGTATTGGACCTCTGTGAAGTGGCAGAGGGTAATGATGTATTAGGACAGGCCAAAATAGTAGGGCTTGCAGCGCTTACCACCCTTGCTGATGCCGCGTCCCGCCGCGACCGCAGAGAACGGGATATAAAGCTTCGTGATGCTTTGGGGCAAATTGCCGGAGTCCGAAGCCTTCTTTCCGTTGCATGGGCGCAGGAAGCGGTCGAGGATGACGTGTTTCAAAAGCTTGATACCGCGTACGAAAGCCTTGCAAACAAATTACCCCGCTAATATCTATGGCTCATCAGATCGGATTTATCGGACTTGGGAAGATGGGAAAAAATATGGTCCTGCACCTTTTGGAGCAGGGAGTAGAAGTGGTTGCCTATAACCGTACGCCATTACCCGATACACCATTTCCCACTGTTTTGACAATCAAAGAACTTGTAGCTCAACTTCCTACTCCTCGTGTTATCTGGCTTATGGTTCCAAATGGAATGCCTGTTGATGAAATGATTGATCAGCTGATTGCGGGTGGATTGTCTAAAGGTGACACGATAATTGATGGCGGGAACTGTTATTACAAAGACTCTATCCGTAGAGCAAAGACTTTGATAGAAAAAGGTATTAACTTTATTGATTGTGGTACTAGCGGAGGGCTGGAAGGCGCGAGAAACGGTGCGTGTCTGATGATCGGCGGAGATGAGAAAGTAGTAAAAAATCTTTCATGGCTCTGGACTTCAGCCTCGCAAGGGAGTGCCTTGCGAGGCTGGGAGTATTTTGGTCCGTCTGGGGCAGGGCATTTTGTCAAAATGGTTCACAATGGTGTGGAGTATGGCATGAATCAGGCTATCGGTGAAGGGTTTGAGATTTTATCAAAAGGTCCGTATACTTTAAATAATGCAAAAATTGCCCAAAATTGGACTCGTGGTTCTGTGGTGCGGGGATGGCTTATGGAATTGTTGGCGAAAGCCATGGAAAAAGATCCAAAATTAGATACGTTTGAAGGAAAAATCGGCGGCGGGCAGACTGGCGGCTGGGCAGTAGAAGCGGCGCATGAATTTGGTGTAGATGCTATAGTATTAGAAGATGCACTCAAGGCTCGGGAGAAATCCCAAACGAAGCCAACATTTGCCGGTAAAGTCGTTTCAGCTCTTCGGGCTGGATACGGAGGACATACATGATTGATATACACACATTCGCTGATATTGCTACAACAGCCCGTATGGCTTCTCAGGCTATCAATGATGAGCTTGCTGTTCATCGGGAAGTACCGATTTTATTTTTATTTTCCGGCGGGTCTTCCAGGATACTTCTGGAATCCTTTCTCCCGGAACTTTTTGATGCGCGGATTACCGTCGGGGTTATTGATGAGCGTTTTTATTCTGATCCTGCGGTGAACAATTATGCGCAGTTTATGCAAACGGATTTTTATAGAATGGCAGTGGCGCGCGGCGTTACGACACTTGAAACGACTCCACGGAAGAATGAAACAATTGAACAAATGGCCAAACGGTATGAATCGTATCTTAAAAATTGGCAAATCAGTCATTCAGACGGAATAATTATGGCGACTCTCGGCATTGGA
>CAYHEJ010000133.1:2672-3306 GCA_964355625.1 uncultured Gammaproteobacteria bacterium | reverse complement strand
ATCAACCCGGGAAATTCAGGCGGTCCGTTATTAAATAGCAGCGGGCAGGTTATAGGCGTAAATGCAGCTGTTTCGGAGGAAGGTCAAAATATCGGTTTTGCGATTCCGATAAACGTGGTTAAAGATGCGCTCACGAATTTTAATCAAACAGGACAATTTAACCGTCCGTATCTTGGGGTACGCTACAAAGTGGTGACCCGCGATGTTGCGGTACTCAATGATATTCCGGAGGGCGCCTACATCATGGAAGTCGTTGAGGGAAGTCCTGCGGAGAAATCAGGGGTTAACGCAGAGGATATTATTACTAAAATAGACGATGTACGTCTCTCCGGCGACAACGCAGAGCTTTCCAAAACCATAAGTAAGAAAAAAGTTGGGGATAGTGTCACTCTAACCCTCTGGCGCGATGGAAAAGAGATGTCATTGAAAGTAATCCTCGGTAACCAGGCGGATCAGTAATATGTTACGTCATTCTCCGAAAGAAATGAAATCCCCTGAAGAAATAAAAGAAATACTCGCTAATGTGAGAAGAGTATTTGCGAAATCTGCTAAAAGAAAATATTGGTCAGTCTTAGATACTCCTGCATGGAAAAGATATGAGAGGAAATATTTAGAGAATATTTCGAAAGGAATC
>CAYHEJ010000133.1:0-2662 GCA_964355625.1 uncultured Gammaproteobacteria bacterium | reverse complement strand
CCACCAATAGAAACCCCTTCTACTGGTTTGTTTCAAACTCCCCAGGATATTTCTAACGGGGGGGGGTGGAAAATAGAGATTCCTCAACTCGAAGGCGTTGCTTCTTTTCTCGAAAGTGCTATAGAGGTATTGCCAGTGGCGCTTGATGATTGTGAAAGTACGAAGCTACGTAATGCAAAGCATATTATACAGTTTGCACCAACGATAGTCCGTTACGATGATACATATAAGGGTAAAAAAGTTCTCTCTGGTGGGCAATTTTCTTTTAATAGAGGAGTATTATTAATAAGCGTTAATTATGCTGATCTTTCTAATGCGAAACTACTTTATCCGCATGATCACTGGAAAGTTCATGTGCTGGGTGTTGTGCTCCATGAGTTGTTTGAAGCGGATTATTGGATTTTACAATCCACACAAAAAGAGCATCTCCAATTTGGAGATCCCAAGTATATTCAGTCAGAACATGAATCCTTGGCGAGTAAAAGGGCTTTAGAATGTTTATCCGGGGTATACGGTCCACACTTCGCTTTAACAAATAACGCTTTCCATTTGGTGGATAGTTGAAAAAGAACTTTTAGAAATTGTGAGATATTTTATGCCTGTGAGGCGGTCATTGCTTCCGTGATTTTTTGGAGTTTTCCCTCAACGATGTCATCCAAATTGTGCCAGCTTTTGTTGATCCGGTGATCAGTCACGCGGTTTTGCGGATAATTATAGGTGCGGATTTTTTCGGCACGCATACCCCGCCCGATGACACTGCGGGCCGCCCCCAGCGCGGCGGCCGCTTTGATTTCCTGCAGTTCCCAAAGTTTCGCCCGGAGCATTGTTAACGCTACCTGACGATTCTGATATTGATCGCGCTCGATTTGGCAGGAAATCACGATACCGGATGGTTTGTGCCTAATACGGGCCGCTGAGCTGACTTTGTTTACATTTTGGCCGCCCGCGCCACCGCTGCGGAAAAAATCCCATTCGATATCTTCGGGTCTAATGACAATTTCAGTTTCAGGAATTTCAGGTAATACTGCAACGGTTGCCGTTGATGTGTGGATCCGGCCTGCCCGCTCTGTTGTGGGTACACGTTGTACTCTATGCGTACCGGCTTCGTATTGGAGTTTGGTAAAGGCCTGAAGACCCTTAATACGGATTGTATTATCACTTACCTGTTCTACAATCCACCCGAGGATGTTGGCATAGCGGGTATACATGCGAAGAAGGTCGTTGGCCCAGATTTTCGCTTCCTCACCACCAGGACCAGCACGAAATTCAAGAATGGCAATATCGGGATTCATTGGACTATTTCAATCCCATCAACATTTCTTTGAGGGATTTTTGGTTGCGAAGAGAAGCAACGCGATCTTCTTTCTTTTTCTTTTTTTCTGCGAGTTCTCCGGATTTGGCTGCTGCGGCTTTTTGCTTCTGTTGGAATTTTTCCACACGTCCCAACGTGTCGACAAATTTCATTTCTCCGGTGAAGAAGGGGTGGCATTTGGAACAGATGTCCACATGGATTTCAGCCTTGGCGGCTCCTACGGTGAACGTATTGCCGCACGAGCAGGTAACTTTTGCCTCGTCAAACCACTGTGGATGAATATTAGCTTTCATGAAGGTATTATATCAGTAATTCGCCCTATCGTCTATGTTTTATGCTTGAAGAGATTTTGGATAATCCGGCTTCTGTTTGGGGGAGGTGAGTGCGGGGTGGGTGGTGAGATGGGTATCGGCTGTGCGGGGAGGAGCAGGTGAAACGGGTGATAGTGAAGATGGCCTTCGGCTACAAATATGCCGCCGAAGATGAGGAGTGCTCCGGTAATAAAGTAAGGAGTTATTGGTTCTTGGAGAACGAAAAATGAGAGAACCGTGCCTATTACCGGATCGATATAGGTAAAAAGCGATGCATCAGAAGCCGATATTTTGGAAAGCCCCCATGCGTAAAAAGAGTAGGCGATGGCGCTTGAGAATATCGCGCCGTAGACTATCCCCATATACCCATTGGCATTAAGAGATTTATAGAGATGAGGAATAGAGAGATACTCATAGAGAGCCAAGGGGAGAAAGCTCGCTGCTCCGATTACAAATGCCCAAAACGTGAAGGCAAACGGTTCAAACCGTGGAAGAGCTTGTTTGCCGATGATCGTCTGGACGACGGCCGCGAGGGTCGCGATAACAAGGAATAGATTTCCCATAAACGATCCATCCACACCGGTTTTGAGAATCGGTTCAAGCACGATAATAATAATACCGATCGTTCCGAGCATCATACCAGTAAATTTTTTTAATTTAAACTTTTCATGAAGAAAGAGAATTGCAAGGAAAAATGTCAGGATGGGTGCACCTGATGCAATAATCGGAGCGTTAATAGCGTGCGTCAGCTCCAGTCCCCAGAAAAAAAAGATAATGTTCACGGTGATTCCTGACAGAGCATAACCTACGAGCAGTAGGAGATCCCGGCGTGAGGAAGTGGGAATTTTCGCTTTTCTGCGGAGGAAGGCCAAGAGTATAAGCGCTCCCAGAAAAAATCTCCAGAATGCGAGAGTGAAGGGGGGGATATTGGTAAGACTTATTTTAAATATCGGGGCGGCGGCTCCCCAGATCATGTTGGCAATGATGATGACGATAAATGCTTTTTGGACAGTGGACAGTTTCATTATCAGGATGCGTT
>CAYHEJ010000132.1:0-3321 GCA_964355625.1 uncultured Gammaproteobacteria bacterium | reverse complement strand
TCATTGCTGACGGGGGCTCTTAAGGCCCCTGCGTATACCATTTCGCCACCCCGGCTCGCTTAGCGAGCTTAATCGTCACGCTAAGCATGACGGCCCGGTGGACGATGAGGGACTCGAACCCCCGACATCTTCAGTGTAAATGAAGCGCTCTACCAGCTGAGCTAATCGTCCCCTAGTGCGGACGAGAGGAGTTGAACCTCCATGCCTTGCGGCACAGCCTCCTCAAGGCTGCGCGTATACCAGTTCCGCCACGTCCGCATCTATCTCTTTAATTATTTCTCTGCCAAATCCTGACTTGAAATAAATTTCTAAACGCTTTGCTTCATCGATCGTATCAACAACTTCTACATGTACTAATTTTAATGGTCTTTTAACTCTTACCGATTGAGTTTTTCCTGATGCATGTTCCTTTAATCGGCGATTTATCTCATTTGTTCTACCTTTATAATATGATCCATCAACCAAACTTTTTAACACATACACATAATACATACTTTACGCGTATACCCCTGCCTGCCGGCAGGCAGGAGTTCCGCCACGTCCGCGAATGTTTTATTCTATCACAAAAGGAACTTGTGCCCAGAGGGAGACTCGGACTCCCAAGACTTGTTTAAGGTCACTAGCTCCTGAAGCTAGCGTGTCTACCAATTTCACCATCTGGGCTACTTATGTACTTCTTCGTGTCTACCCCTGCCTGCCGGCCCGCTTCGCCATAGCTTCAGCGAGGCGAGCAGGCAGGAATTTCACCACCCGCCTCGCGTCGACTTCGAATCTTCGAGAGTCGAGGCAGCTCTGGGCTAACTATTTATCCCTTGCAAATTATACCATAGCCTCGTAGGATGAACGGGTAATGAAAAACATCAGTATATCTTCATCACTGCGTACAAACGGATTTACTACAACAGTCGGTCGCAAGACATATAAAACTGAATATCCGCATAAAGTTTGGAAATCGGTTCAGGAAGAAATGAAAATTCAACTTGCTCAAACCGTTTCCTACTTTGTCACGCGGCATCTTGCACTATCCAAGAGAGTCGATGTGAGCTATGATTTTCCCCCACCATCAGCACGACTCTTTATGGATTACGGTCTATTTTATTCCATCGCAGAAGCACCATTTGAATTTCCCGAAAAAAAACTTACGACAGAGGAAGTAATCCGATCCGTCTACAACGCAGAATTCGCAATTAATTTTAAAGGAATTCCTCAACCAATTCCTACTTCACAACCATTAACGATGAACCATAAACATTCCTTGATGCCTATGAGTTTCGGAAAAGATAGTCTATTAACCTACGCAATCGCCTCCGAACTGGGCCTTTCGCCCCATCCAATATTTATTGAAGAACCCACATGCCCGCGCCAAAATAGTAAAAAGAAAAAACTTCTTTCTTCATTTAGCAAAGAATTCACGCATAAAATTACGCGATTCCCCAATAACCTTGGTTTTCTACGGCAGGGGAGTAGCATGATGTGGGGCTGGGATATGCTTCTTGTCCAATACACAACTCTCTTTCTCCCTTTTGTCTATCATGATAAATCCGCTTATTTTTTCTGGTCAAACGAGCAAAGTAGCAATGAACATGCGCTTAATCACGAAGGGTATCTGATAAATTCTACGCATGAACAAAGCATTCAATGGCTTTTGAATCTTAATAATCTCTACCGGATGTTCGGCATCAATACAAATATTTCCAGCCTGATTGAGCCTCTGCATGAACTCATCATTCTATCAATCCTCCACAATCGATACCCCGACATCGGAAAATATCAACTTTCCTGCGATGATGAAAAAACGACGCATCGCTGGTGCGGCAACTGTTTTGAGTGTGCACGCGTGTATTTATTCTTTTCGGCACTCGGCATTGACCCGAAATCCGTAGGCCTAATGGAAAATATGTTCGCTGGTAAGAAAAAAGAATTATTTTATTTATTCTCCAAACACAACACAGATCAACTTAATATAGTTTTTCAAAGTTACGGAGAAAGATTGCTAGCGTTTTATCTAGCCTACAAACGCGGTGCGAAGGGAGCTCTTATAGATGAATTTGTAAAAAAATTATTACCCAAGGTTGAAAAACAAAAATCAAAACTTTTTGCAAAATATTTCACTCTCCATGAAATGGATACCATTCCAACCACTTTACGGAGCCCGCTGAAAAAAATATATAGAGAAGAACTTGCACGAATAAAAAAAGATATTATTTGAGAAGCGGGTCGAGTTCCTGATGAAAAATACGTATGACTTTAGGCTTAAGATCTGCCGGTATCGTACGCATAGAGTGTATGCCAAAATATGTTTGTCTGAAGGTCCGATCGTGTTTTTTTGCAAAGACCAAAAATCTCCGTGCAAATGTCGTCATGACAGGTCCGCGTATGCCTCTTTTGTATGCTAAATAAAAAGCTAATATCTGTTCATTTTTACCGGCCTCACTCTGATCGTATCCAAATTCCCGGATGCGGTTGCTTGAAAAAATCGTATACAAATGATGATATTTTGACCACAAAAGGTCTCGTTTAAACCCGATGGTTTTGGGTTGTATGCCATGAGCCAGCAGGTAGATATACATTCGACCACACTTTGAGCAATTTTCGCACCATCTCCCATCGCTTTTTGGTTTATCCGGCAGGTCGCAGGACGTCTGATATTTAGCAATTTTTGGATAACGGTGGTGAAGAATTTTAATTATCGCTATTTCATGAATTGGCTCCAAAAGCGACCCGATAGAAAGGGAATTTCCCCCGATGACGCTTGCCATCAGTGAGTTTTGCAGAAGCCATCCGTGCGATTGCTCGAAAACCGGGTTATAACGAAACCCATCTTCATCTATCACCGTATCATCACAACTCTGTTCATTGGAAAATAGAATGTAGCCGGCACGTTTGGCGTACACATATGGTAATAGCATAAGTGAATATTGCGTCAGCTGCAGTTCCCATCCAAACCAGCCGTAGGGTTCCCGTAAAACACCCAACGTATTTTTCAAAAATCCAATTTGGGTATGAAATTCGCGTCGAAACGGCTCAGAAAGAAGTTTTTTTGTCAGTTCTTCGTAGGGAGAATAGGGTTCTGAAATATAAATTGGATGCACTTTTAGTCCGAGTTCCTTAGCGAGCGCATACGTCAAAAGACTATCTTTCCCAAATGTAAACGGCATAATTGCTCGGTCAGACATACTCGTCCTGTTATACGGAGGTATATCTGTTTTATGATGTGAGAAAACGTAGTCCGTGTCATAGAGCTTTCTGAGAAGATTTGATGTTATTCGGTGCTCTTTGAGAGACTGCATGATAGCGGTAGAAGGCAACGCCATCGCAAGT
>CAYHEJ010000131.1:0-3335 GCA_964355625.1 uncultured Gammaproteobacteria bacterium | reverse complement strand
GAGGGATTCCAATAACTTTGGAAGAAATTTCTCCTCGTTCAGCGTCGGAATAATAATGGAAAATCTCGGCTTCATGTTATGAATGTGATTGCTTTTGATTGGCAAACATAGATTGTATTTCTTTCACTGTTGTCACCTCACCCGGGGATTTATCGGTCCGTATACGAACCAGCCTCGGAAACCGTACAGCGATACCGGCTCCGTGAGTTGATGACTTCGTAAGATCATCCCCTGCTATCTCAACCACAATCTCCGGAGAAACCCACACATCTGGTGTAAATAATTTATTCACCCCGACATACTCTTTAGGTTGCTTTGCTGCTTTTATCTTTTCCAGTTGCCCGTGAAAATCTTTCCATAGTTCATCAGATACACCGGTACCGATCTTTGTCAAAGTGACAAATGTATCTTTTTTCCTGACGCCAACCAAAAACATCCCGATGCCAAAACCCGACCGCTTCCCTTCTCCACGGGAATATCCCATGATGACCGCATCAATAGTATCTGTGAGTTTACCGGTCTTTCCTTCTTCTTCTTTAAATTTTACCCACGAAAAATTTCGGCGTCCCGGCTCATAGGGGCTATCCCATTTTTTCACCACCGCGCCCTCTAATCCAATTTTAAGCTGTTCGTCATGATACTGGCGGAGTTCCACGGCGCTACTTGTGATAATCTGCGGAGAGAGCATGAGAATTTTTCCGGGCCGGACAGTGTGTTCTAAAATTTTTCTGCGCGCCGACAACGGTTCAGACAAAAGATCCTTGCCGTCTTTATAGAGAATATCAAACACATAAAATTTTAATGGCACACTGGTTCGCGTAGCTTCTATATTATGTTTTCTTTTCCGCGTCATTGTTTCTTGAAACGGGATAAATTTTTGCGTCCGGGGGTCCACTCCTATGGCCTCACTGTCAAGAATTACCTCGTTTGCTTTCAATTCTTTTGCGATCTCGGTCAGTTCCGGAAACATTGCCGTCGTGTTTTCCAAATTTCTGGAAAATGTTTTTACCTCTCCATGTTTAAAATGAATCTGACAGCGCACGCCATCATACTTAGGCTCCACAGCCACTTCTCCTCCCGACGCTTCAGTCGAGGATGCACGACCCCCGACGCTTTGGTCGGGGCGTCGGCACATTTTTTTTATCATCTCGTCAGCCGTCGGAATTCGCTGACAGAGCGCCGCTAGAATCGGAGCTCCCACACGGGCTTTCACATGAGACAGACCGCTGATGCCATGTTCTTTGACCGCACTTGCAATGTAGCCGATATCCGGCCGCACATTGTACGCGCGTTCTAATTCTTCCCGGTGAGATTTATCACCCGAAAGCATCCATGAAAGACTATCGAGCATCGTCATATCGGAAAACCCAAGACGAAGTTTATCCAATGGAATCCGTGCTATATACCGGGCAGAAAGCGCATCAACCGATTGCAATAATTCTGCAAGCAATGTAATTTTTTTCTCCTGTGAACCAATCCCGCTTTCTTTTGCTAAATCATATAAAGAATTGTAAATTGATAAAACGTGTTGTTTGTTATAATGTTTCGAAACATGATAACAATTCTCCGCAGCTATTCCCAAATCTCCCGTTTTTTTAAATTCCTTCATGACACGCGGAGCTTCTACACCATACGCTTGGGCTATCGCTCGAATCATAAATTTATCCGCTACCCCAAACTCTAGCGCTTCATACAGAGGCACTACTCTCCCCTGCAGGAGATAACAAATTTTACCAATTTCATCTTTTGATGCTTGACGGAATAACTGAGCCAATATTTCCGTCATCGTGTTTCGCGACGGAGTGCCTTCAAGTTTTTTGAAATAAATAGCAAGCGCAGAGAATGTCATCGAATAAAGAAAAAGTAGGCAGCGGCAATGAGTATAAAAAACAGCACGCCAAACCCAAGTACCACGTAGCCTTCTTTATTGTGGTGCGAGAGTTTTTCAAACCCCTGCATCACAACCACAAGGGCAAACAGCGAGGGGATAATTAAAAATGCGTATGTTAATCCTTGATCATTCATATGTAATAAACGAATGAGCAATAAACAATGAACAATAAGCAATTCCTTTTATTATTGCTTATTCCTTATTCGCTTATTGCTTATTTTTTCATTGTGTCCGGAGTACGTACCGGACTCCCTTCGTCGTACCTTCTTTCTTCACTATACCCTTTTTGATGAGGTCCTTCAATTCCCGAAGCACGGTATCCTCAGAAATCATGGGGAAAAGTTCAAAAAACGTCTTGTTCTGTAAAAATCCGTTCTCCTGCACAAACTCGACAATTTTTATCTGCCGCTCGGTGAGAGCCAAGGGCTGTCCGCCCAAGGATTTCTTGAGCTTCAAATCCGTCGAAAGCGACTTAACTTTTTCTTTAATGCGAGTCAATTCAATGGCAAGTCCTTCACTGAAATACTCAAGCCACGGCGTCACGTTTCCCTCACGCCGTCCCACCTCTTGGAGCGCATCGTAATATGCTACCGGATCGCGGTCGTAGTGTTCTTCTAAAGAAAAAAAGCGCTTAATATCATACCCGGCTTTCGTAAGCACCAATGTCGCTGCCCCGCGGGCCACTCGGCCATTCCCGTCTAAAAACGGATGGATCCGGACGATTTCATAATGGGCTATCCCCGCCTTGAGGACGGTATGGACCTCGTCAATACTCGTTCCGTTGAGCCACGCAAGAAACGACGCGATGAGAAAGGGCACTTCTATTGCGGGCGGCGGCCGGAATGTCACCTCACCTGTCTGGCTGTTTTTCACCACCACCTGCGTCTTCCGATAGACCCCAACTGCGTCATCCGGCAAAATTCTGTGCACCGTCTGCTCATGAATATGCTTCAGAGACTCTTCACTAATTTCTGTTTTCTCGTAGCTTTCGATAAACTTCAACACGTTTCGATAATTGAGCACTTCCTGAATATCCCGATCGCGGCCGACGATCTTGGCTCCGGCCAGAAGATGTTCTGCCTCGGTGAGGGATAAATCGTTCCCCTCGATGTGCGTGCCGTGGTGCACAGTGCGGACGAGCGCGTCTTCACGGAATTTGGCTTCCCATGCAGGCACGAGTGGTGCATTCTCAATGACTTCTTTGGCAGCCTCAATAATCCCCATGTTTTTGAGAATCTTGTTCGTTATTGTAAAATTTGGAGTGTACATGTTGATATCCCCGCAGAATACCCGTATAATACCCGTATGGAAGCAAAAAAGCAACCGGATAAAAGCCTCCATTTGGCTATTCTCAAACAAATGCTTACGCTCGCAACAAGCGGTTTTGGCCTCGTAGCCGCACTGGCGTGGAATAGCGCTATTCAAGATTTAGTCAATACGTATA
>CAYHEJ010000130.1:0-3356 GCA_964355625.1 uncultured Gammaproteobacteria bacterium | reverse complement strand
CAAATCCACATTACAGCTTGCCGCGTCGCGGGTTCAACAGGACTTTACGTGGTCGGATATGTATGTATCGACTGGTATTGGGCATGTTCCGATTGTTCAGAAGCAGTTGGGAAGTCTGCCTCCGGATCATGTCATTGGGGAGCCTCAGATGAGAGATGTCGGTCCTGCAGTGGGTCTCTTGACAGGAATACTGACAAAAATTGCTCCCGCAGAACCCATGGTTATACTTTGGAGCGATCACTTGGTAAAAAACGAATCGTTGTTCCGTAAAATTCTGACCACAGCAGGGTCGGTTATAGAATCACATCCGGATAAGATTATATTCGTTTCTCAAAAACCGAGGTTTGCAAGTGAGAATCTTGGCTGGATAGAGTACGGGAAGCCGGTTTTGAGTAAAAACGGGATACCATTTTATGCGTTTGTGGATTTTCAATATAAACCGGATAAAGTCACGGCTCAACAATACTTCCAAAGCGGTCACCATGCTTGGAATCTGGGATATTTTGTGACGACACCGGCATTTTTATGGGCACAATACAAACAGTTCGCACCAAATCTGTATCAGGGATTATCGCGGATCGTGAACGCATATCATACTGTCCGGTTCAGTGAAGAGTTGGATACTATTTATCCGACGCTTGAAAAAATTCATTTTGATAACGCTATTCTTGAAAAACTGAATCCCGGGGACGCGCTGGTAGTTTCAGAGGATATTGAATGGAGCGATATAGGTGCGTGGGAGGCGCTCAAAGAAGCTCTGCAGGAATCCAATAATAAAAATGTGACACAGGGAAAAGTACTTTTACAGGATACAAAAGACTCTCTCGTGTATAATTATACAGACCAACTCGTCGCAACAATTGATTTGGATGACATGTTGGTCGTCAACACAAAGGATGTGCTTTTAGTTTGTAAGAAAAGTTCTGTTTCTAAAATAAAAAATTTGGTTGAAAGTCTATCCGGTACGGAAAACGATCACCTCACGTAAGTATATTTTCTATGATGTATCCATTGATTAAACGGGTGATTGATATTATCGGGAGTATTATCCTGTCGATCATTTTTTTACCCGTATGCCTTTATACGGCAATTTGCATTAAACAAGACAGCGCCGGGCCTGTTTTTGCAGATACCCCGCAAAGGGTTGGAAAAAATGGAAAGCTATTTAAACTCTATAAGTTCCGTTCGATGATTATCAATGCCCATGAAAAATTACGCCTGGATCCAAAGCTTTCGAAATTATACGGGGAATACAAGAGAAATAGCTATAAACTCCGTGTTGATCCGCGGGTGACGAAGGTCGGCCGGTTTATCCGCAAGCACTCTCTGGATGAAATTCCGCAGTTGATAAACGTCCTTCAGGGAGATATGAGTCTCGTAGGACCCAGACCGTATTATCCGGATGAATTAGTGGAGCAGCAGCGCAAATATCCGCATACAAAGGATTTAGTTAAAGTGGTGTTGTCCGCCAAGCCCGGGATTACCGGCCATTGGCAGGTCTCCGGCAGGAGCGAAGTAAACTTTGATAAGCGGATCAAAATGGACGCAGATTACGTGAAGACGAGTTCTTTGTGGTTGGACATCATAATACTTCTGAAGAGCCCGTGGGCTATGATATCCGGAAAAGGAGCTGTATAATACATATATGGAATCAGAATTAAAAAAGATAGAATTGCAAACAACTCCGAGCTCACCCGTAAAACGAAAGGGAAAAAATTTTCCGTGGAAAATGCTTCTCATACCTGTAGGAATTATTATTTTGCTCGTTAGCATACTTGGCGTTATGCTCCTTCCGATGCGGGATGTCATCGCACAGGCAAAAGTGGTAGCTGCAAAGGGAAAAGATGCAGCAGCAGGTATAAAAAGTCAGGATTTGATAAGAGCAAAAGAGGGTTTGGTCCAAACGCGAAAAGAGATGGATGCGCTCAGAGAAAAGTACAATAAAGTGAAGCCGCTCGGCGCAATACCGCTGATAGGGAAGTACATTCAAGATGGGCAGCACGCCATAAATGCAGTATTTGCAGGACTTGATGCGGGAGATAGGGCTATGGAGGCACTTGAACCAAATGCTGACCTTTTGGGATTAAAAGGAAAAAGTACATTTGTTTCCGGGACCGCTGATGACCGGATCCAGACTGCCGTCAAGACAATGACGGCATTGATACCAAAAATAAATAGTATGGCCCAGAGCGTAGACATGCTTCGGAAAGAGTTAGATACCATTGACCCAAATCGGTATCCGGAAAAAGTAGGATCTCTCGTTATTCGATCAAAGCTCGTCAGCGTTAAGGAAACCATAGATGATGCAGCCAATTTATTTGTGAACGCTCAGCCGCTTCTGGTAAATTTACCCAAAATGCTCGGAGAACCCGCGGAACAGCGGTATCTTGTATTGTTCCAAAACGATAAAGAGCTGCGCTCAACCGGTGGATTCATCACAGCGTATGCACAGTTTCGATTTGTCCGGGGAAAAGCAATTTTGGAAAAATCGGACGATATATACGCGCTGGACGCCACACTCAAGAAAAAATATCCTGCTCCGCCTGAAATAACTAAATATCTCAAAGGCGTATACAACTTGAATATCCGAGACAGCAATCTCTCTCCGGACTTTAAGCTGTCTATGCAGAAATTTGAAGAATTATACGAGAACACAACAAGCAAAGAGAAAATCGATGGGATCTGGGCAATGGATACGCATGTATTAGTGGAGGCGCTCCGAATTTTAGGACCAATGAACGTCTATGGAAGAGTATTTAGTGCAGAAATCGACAAACGATGCGACTGTCCAAAAGCAGTGTATGAATTGGAAGATTATTCCACCAGGCCTGTCAATTATGTGCGGACTGCAAGGAAAGATATTATTGGAGTGTTGTTGCATACTATTTTACAACAAGCACTAGGAGTATCACCGTCAAAATATTGGGGACGGCTTTTCCAGATGTTAATAACCGAAATTAACGATAAACACGTTCTGGCGTATTTTCACGATGCGAGTGCTCAAAAAGCTGCCGAAAGTTTCAACATGGCAGGCCGCATCATGACCGCTTCAGAGAGCGCTGCAGTTTTTAAATATGATGAGGGTAAAGGATGGGATTATCTTCATATCAATCACAGCAATATGGGTGGGGCAAAGGCCAACATGTTTGTGTCGGAGAAAATTACAAAAGATACGACGGTCAATAGTGACGGAACCATGACGACAAAGCTCACGGTAGAATACAAAAACCCTTATGCGGGTTCGGATTGCGGATTGGAAAGCGGTGGATTGTGTTTGAATGCCCCGCTTCGCAACTGGGTCCGTGTCTATGTACCGCTTGGAAGTAAACTCATAGAAAGATCGGAAGAGCACACGT
>CAYHEJ010000129.1:0-3387 GCA_964355625.1 uncultured Gammaproteobacteria bacterium | reverse complement strand
CAGATGAGAAAGTATTGCCGCTACACCGACATCGGTAAGCTCGTCAGCTGGCACATAAACGGTCTGAAGCGACGTGATGGCACCATTGGGCGTAGACACAAGTCTATTTTCAAATGTTGAAATCTCCGTCTCGAGAGTCGCCTGATACCCAAGCTCCGAAGGAATGGATCCGAGAACTGCAGATACCTCCGCTCCGGCTTGCACAAACCGGTAGACGTTGTCAGCGAAAAACAGTACATCTTTTTTCAATTCGTCGCGGAAAAATTCCGCAATCGTCGCTGCTGCCCACGCGACCCGAAATCTGATGATGGCATTTTCATTCATTTGTCCAAATATAAGCGCCACCCGGTCGATCACTGTTCAGACGTGTGCTCTTCCGATCTACTCATGTCCTTCGCGGATACGCTCGCCGATTCCGGCAAATATAGACAATCCTTCATGTTTATAGGTAATATTGTGCAATAACTCTGTCATAAGCACCGTCTTGCCCACTCCAGCGCCTCCCACAAAACCCACCTTGCCGCCTTTGACAATGGGTGTAAAAAAATCAATCTGCTTGATGCCTGTCTCCAGCACTTCCTGACTCGTAATAACGTTGGTTGTGAGGGACATATCACGGTAAATCGGCAGCATTTTAATGTCTTTAATTGGGCCTTTATTATCCACCGGTTCGCCAAAAAGATTGAACACCCGGCCGAGTATTCCCTGCCCCACCGGCACGACCAAGGGCCCACCAGTCGACGTAATCTGCATGTTGCGAAAAAGATATCGTCTCTTGGTCAGGGATAAACAATACAGCGTGTTGTGATCCGAATAGGCATAGACTTCCAAACGGACCTTCGGGTTCTCAACGCTGGTGAGTACTTCATAAAACTTCGGAAGCGACTGAGCGTCATGATATCCCACCTCGACGATCTGACCGTGGACTGCCCGAACGCTTCCGATAAATGGTGTCACTTTATCCATAGTTATTTATCCTTCCATTGTCCCATACCTGCAAATGTTTCCAAAAGCTTCTCGTTGACGATTGAGGCTTGCAATTTCCGTATCTCTGCGTGTTTTTTCTTGATAAGTTCAGCCGAACGCTCCTCGGCATTACTCATAGTGATGAGCCGTGCCGCGGTCCTTGATAAATTAGCCTCAAGCATGACGTGGAGAAAGAGGAGTGCCCGCACCTGTCTTTGGAAAAATTCTAATATTTTTTGAGATTCCGGCTCAAAAAGCATATGGATTTCGTCTTCAGACGTCTTATCGCCGGCAACCATAGCTTGAGTGATATCGATCTCTCCCACGTTTTGAGTGACCAGTGATACGAATTTCGGGTGATACACCACCACGGCATCATAGGGCATAATCGCGTCTAAAAATGCCCGTGTTTCATCGCTGGTCGGATCATCGTGGAGAAAAATTATCTTTGTAAACGGTTTTTTGTAATCAACTGCTTTCATATAGTCATGACCCGTGGCTCCAATGATCATGCTGTCTGTCTGTCTGGAAGCAATCGCCTCCAAAAAGCTCCGCATAATGACGGCGTTCAGGTTGCCATAAAACCGTTGGTTGCTCGTTACGGCAATCGATAGCACTTTTTTTCGAATAGTGTCCTTAGATCGGGCTAAATCCGTACCTTGACTCGAGAGACGGACTAAATGATACACGTGGCTTATTTCGTCGTAGAACTGCCGATTAGCCTCAAATTGTGTCCGAATTCTTCCAATCCGGGCCGCTGACGCCTCAGTGAAGGCTGAACTGATAAAATTCAGCGTCGTCCCCTCTTCCAATTCAGCTTTGAGATCTGCTATTGTTGACATACATCCTCCAACGGCTTCAGTTGCGTCTTGAGACTCGCCATAAGCCCGTCCAAGTCGAGCGTCTTTATAGATTCCAGAAGTGATGAATACTCTTTTGATGCAAGTGTTTCTGCGATCACGTGTTTATGTTTTCTTACGTTTGCCAGGTCCCCTGCATCAAAAAATCCGATAAATACTAAAGAGAGAAGCGCGATTTGTACTTCAGGACCAAGCGAAGTCTGAGGCTCTTGCCGCAGCAGCTCTTCAATCACCTTGCCGCGTTTAATCTTGAGCTGTGTTTCTCCTGAAAGTTCTGACCCAAATCTCCCGTAGCGCTCGAGCTCCTGATACTCCGCCATAAGCGACCGGACGCGATCCGCAAGCACTTTATGAATAAATGTCTGTGTTTGGCGCCCCACACGAGTTACCGACCGCTCAGATTCGATAGCAGGATAGATGCCCTGTGCACTCATATTGGCAGAAAATAAAATATGACCATCCGTCATGGACATCACATTGGTCGGAATGAGGTTGGTAAAATTCTCCATGCTCGTCTCAATCGTCGGCAGAAGCGTGATAGAACCATTATGGAAGTGGTCGTTAAAGTTCCCCGCCCGCTCCACGATACTGCTATGCTGGAAAAAAATATCCGCAGGATACGATTCACGACCCGGAATGCGCCCGGACAACAGCGAAATTTCACGCGCATACTTTGCGTGGGTCGCCAAATCATCTAATATCAGAAGCACGTGCCGGCCGGAATCGCGGTGATACTCAGCCAATGTTGCTGCCACCGCAGGAGCAATTTGAATCATCGGCGCAGATTCGCTGGAAGTCGCAGCGACAATAATCGTATACTCTGCCGCACCGGATTTGATTATTTCCTCAGAAAACCGCTTCACCTCAAGCTCGCTTCTGCCGATGGCCGCATAGATACACACGCGATTTTGGTTTTTCTGAGAAAGAATCACGTCCAAAAAAAACTGTTCTTTTCCGCTTCGCGGCTCACACAAAATAAGCTCCCTCTGCCCGACACCAATAGGTAAAAGTGTATCAATCACTGTGATTCCTGTATAAAACTGTTTCGTCACGGCAGCACGGCCATCAATCCCCGGCGCCACCTAATCAAAATCCATCGGCTCTCCGCCGGGATGAAGTCCCGCTTTTCCATCAAGGGGCATTCCTAAAGGATTGATCACCCGTCCGAAAAGTTTGACATGGAGTGGAATTCGGAGTCCATAATCAAACATCTGAAAATAATCACCCGGTTTTGGCCGTTCAGAATCAAGCATCAGCGCTTCGACACGGTCATTTTCCAAGGCGCTCACGATCGCTCGACTGCCTTTTTTTGTGGTGACGATATTAAACAGCCGTGCCGAAGGCAAACCCTCGAGGTTGACAATATAATCCTGCGTAGAAACGACATATCCCACTTCTTTTTCTCCCTCTATGACAGGTTTTTTCGGTGGGATCGCATCAGAGGATTCCGGGGATGTTTTATTTAGCATACTCAGAGAGAATTTTACGGATCGGATCGATCTTAGTCCGTAGTGTGTGATGCAGAGAATAATCATGATACATGCCTTCCCATGCAAGCGCG
>CAYHEJ010000128.1:0-3401 GCA_964355625.1 uncultured Gammaproteobacteria bacterium | reverse complement strand
CCGCGCCCCTGGCAATACAACAACAATAATGTCAACGGAACCATGAATATACCGAAGCGGAGTGGTGTAAACGCCGGCGTTGATACGAGCGATACCGGGTCCGGAAATCCGAAATATCGTACAAGTATCGTAAAATAGTACGAAGCAAGTACCGTGCCCACAAACAGTATGCGATGTTGAATAAGCCGGGAAACAACAACAATAAAGAAAAGAAAATACACAATAAGAAGGAATGCTGTCAATACAACTCCCGCCTGAAACGATATCGGAAGTCCGGGAAAAAGCACGAGCCAGATAATCCATGGCACCAAATACAACAATCCATACTGACTCATGAGAGAGACCAACGGCGTCCCGCCGTGGATGAATTGGTACGCTGGAAGAAGAGTAAAATAAATGTCTACAGGACTTTGTGCTAGTGTCATGAGATACAACAGGGAGATGGTAATTCCGCCAAAAAGAATTCCGATTAATCGCTGCCTGGTAAAGTAAGATTTCACCACAAAACCACACATCACAAGGACTGCAAGAAACCCGATGTATATATAATCAAATATCAATACGAATGGATTGGGACCGATGTCATACAATATCAAGGGTACGAACAAAAACTTCAGTGCGACCAAGCCCATAAGAGTCGTTATTTGTATTCGTATCGGCAGAGTACCCACGAGTCCGGCGACAAGCGCGATCATCGGCTGAAAGCTTTTATTGGGAACAACAAGAAGGTAAAGAGTCACTGAACAATTTACCCAAGCGATAACTTTGGAAAATCTCCGGTATCGCTTAAAAGCCCAGGATGAAATCCATAAATTTATTACGTATAGAAAAGCGAACAGAATAATAAATGAAATATATACCGCATTATCTATCTCCGGGGTTGACGTTGCATTGATAAGAATATGTGCAGGTGGCGCCGTGTGGGTCCAAAACCACGGGATGAGCGTCCGTACAATCCACGCCGACGGAAAGGCAGAGATGAAAAATAGATACAAAAGTCCTGGGAACGTCCACATACCTTTCTACCAATTCCCTACTCCAATATCCACAGGCAGTGGGCTTTCGACAATCGTTTGAAAAAGTTTTTGTGAACACACCGGAGCGATCATTCCGTCTATATCCGTATAGCGCTTGCCGGATTCCCCGACGTACGTATGCGGCTTATCAAGGAGTCTAAATCCAAATTGTTCATACAGTCCCACTAATTTTTTGTTATAGGTATCGGTACACAGATACACGACATCACACGAGTTCTGCCGGAGAATTTCCATAGCTTTTTGTATCATCATCGAGGCGATACCCTTCTGCCTGTTATCAGGATGTGTTCCCACGCTCCCGATGCCACCCAATACTACGTTCTGATGATTAAATTCAATCGTCCGTTTAAATACTCTCGTTTCTCCGATCACATCGGTGTGTTTGAGCGCCAACACGTAACAAATCCTATCCGCGCCTGAGCAGTATTTATCATCCTGATCTTTGTGGTCTGCCGATGTTTGCACATAATTCCTGCGGAAACAGATAGTATCCAAATCATGGAGGGGTTTCACGAGCTCCGGAGGCAACACCGTATACGTACATAATTCATAAGGAGGCGAAGATTTCATGAATTACATAGTATCACGATGTTTATGTTTTTTGGCGGCTTCAATCTTTTTCCCCTCTTCAACATAGTCTTTGGCGATTTCCCAAAATTTCCAGAATATTTGTTTATACATTTCAGCAAAACCCGGGTTAGTCACTTCTACCCCCACTTTATTGCCATCTGCCCAGTTCAAAATAGAAATAGTGTCATTAAACATCACCTGATATTGCTGGATATTGAGCACTTTAGGCGGGACATACCTGGATTTGTAATATTTTCCCCAATCGGGCACGCTCGTATACCAGTAATCCCCTTGATCTGTAGCGTTTTCTATTTCAATTTTGGTGATTTTCCGCTCCACCTGTTCGTAGCGGATGGTTTCAGCGAAAGCTTTGCCGGCGATATTATTTCTGTTTTCAAAACCGAACACCAGAATCTCTTTTTTGGCTGCCAAATGGTTCCAAAGCATTTGTTGCAGTCCTTCCGTACCGTGATAATGTTTGACCTCAAAACCGCTTTTTGTCATCACTGGCAATGCGGTAAGTTCTTTTAATAGATCCGGTAAAATGTCTTTTTGATTTTTCACCTGTTGCTCTTTCTCAAGGATTAGAAGCTGGAGACTATCGGGATTGGCAGCCTTAAGCGTCAACCCTCTGCCTTTATCAGCTTCCTCAATAAGCCGCTTGGCCTTCAGCCGGTCGAGATACCGGTATATTTTTGATCGGTTGATGCTTGTTTCACGAGAAAGATCAAGCGGAGTTTTCGCTCCACCGGAGAGTAAATTGAGGTATATTTGAACCTCCACATCGTCTAAACCGAACTGCTCAAGCTGACTGGTTATTATTTGTTTGTTCATATAAACGAACAGATGTTTGAAAATGAGCATACAACACTATAAGATGCATGTCAAGCATAAAAGGAGGTGAATGACTATGGCAGTTATTGAAGCAGTAAATTATAGACCAAACGAAGTTCCGGGCACCTATGAGCATAGCTTAAAGGAGCTAGTTCAATTCGGTCACAATGTCAGAGAACTTCTCGCCGATCCAAGAATTGGATTTCTCAAACCTGAAGCGGTAAATGGACCAGACGTTACGATTACAGAAGAGTTTAAGTCGAAAAAGGCAGATTCTGCATACGGATGGGTCGTCAGAATCACGGCAAGCGGTTCCAATCCAGATTTTACGGACAAGTGGAGAGGGTTTCATTTCACGCCCAGAACTGATCAAAGTAAAGACATATATGAGCAAGATGTTAGAGCGTTAAAAGATCTAAAGATGGCTACTGACCAGATCGCACAAGAAAAACTTAGACCAAAATGGTTTTCACAATTAATAGGGGCTGATCTAGAATTAAATATCTGGTTTATTCGCGTAGATGGGGCATTTGCGGTTGTACATAATAAATAGCTAGTATGGCTATTGAACTGGGCGGCTGAAGACAGTGTTTGTTTTCAGCTGCCCAAACAGACGGGTATCATTTTTTATCCCGATTCAACCGTTGTTACGCTCTTGACATATAATATCAAAACAGTATAATAATAGTATATGAATACTACTCTCCAGGTTCCTATTGATGCTTCCTTGAAGTCCCGTGCCGCGAAGGTAGCTAAATCCATGGGGTTTTCGTCACTGCAGGAAACCGTACGGTTATTTCTCAATAAGCTCGCAAACGGCTCCATGCATATCGAACTTACGACCATGAACGCAGACGAGTACATTTCGCCAAAAGCGTTTGCCCGGTATGATAAGATGGCACATGATATCGAGTCTGGCAAAGAGCCCGTCTATGGAGCTAAAAACGTCAAAGATCTCAT
>CAYHEJ010000127.1:0-3462 GCA_964355625.1 uncultured Gammaproteobacteria bacterium | reverse complement strand
TCTCGTTTCATAAAACAAACATATCACGACTAAAAATACTTTGTCAATTTAAACCCGATAGGATTGAAAAGGACAAAATTAGTCTTGTCTCAGGCTGCGGTTTTCGGTGGCGGTTTTTTTGGCATTTGCGCCGTACAAATCTCCCCGCGGACGCTTACTTGTGCTTGTGGGTAATTGCTGAGCCGATGCGGCCTGCCGGGACTGTGCTTCCTGTTTTTTTTGATCCTGCTCCGCCTGAAGTCGCTCCCATATGGAAGGCTCTTTTTGCTTTAATTGCCGGTTAGCAAGCTCTTCGAGAGCACGCCGTGCGATTGATTTCTTGATCTTTTGATCTTTCTCCCCATCAATTTTTTCCCATGCGGATTTTTCTCCACCGGATTGAGTTGTCACGAGCGGTTTTTGACCTGACCCTCCCGATGTCCCAAGACTCTCCAGCGCCTTCCCTGCAATATCTTTCGGCACTTGAACAACTTCACTACCGACCTTCTTGCCGATTTCACCTAATTCACTGATAATTTGACCCGGAATGTTACCCATATCTAAAAACCTAATTGAAGCTTTGCTTCTTTACTCATTGTATCAGGAGTCCACGGAGGTTCAAACGTGAGATCTATTTCTACTTTTTTTACCCCGCGGAGTTTTCCCAATTCTTCGCGGATGGGCCCCGCGATTTGATCAAAAAGCGGACAACCTATCGACGTCAGAGTCATTATGATGCGGACGTTTCCCCCGATCACCTCTATGCCATAAATAAGTCCTAACTGCAGAATAGAAATACCAATCTCAGGATCGGGAATCGTATCAAGAACCTTTTCTATTTGTTTTTTAGTAATCACGGCGGCCCTCCAGTGCTCTCGTGAGTGTCACTTCATCAGCATACTCGATATCAGCGCCAATGGGCAAACCGTGGGCAAGTCGTGTAAGCTTCACTTGACTATTTTGCATCTTTATTTGTTTGGAAATATACATAGATGTTGCTTCACCTTCCATGTTGGGATTTATAGCGAGAATAACTTCGGTAATCTGTAATCGGTACTCAGTAATCCGTTTAATAAGATCTGCGATGTAAATTTCATCAGGGCCGATATTATTGAGAGGATCAAGAGAACCGTGTAAAACATGGTACAGTCCCCGGTAGTTGCCGGTCCGCTCTATAGAAAGCACATCCGTGGGCTGTTCCACCACACATATCATTGACTGATCGCGGCTTGGATTACTGCAAATTGCACACGGATCAGATTCCGCAACATTTTTGCATACCGAACAAAGCACCGTATTCGCTTTGAGTCCGGTCAGACTGCCGGCAAAATTATCCAACTCCTCCTGAGGAACATGGAGTAAATAAAACGCAAGCCTTGTCGCGGTTTTGGGCCCGATACCGGGGAGCCGAGTAAACGATTCAATAACCCGCACGACTGCTTTGGGAAGAATAGACATTTATTTATTCTATCTCACTAACGTGGAAATTGCATCGGCAAGAAGCGGGGCGATCGAGACAACTTTTAATGACGCAAATTTTTTGTCGCCGTTCAAATGTATAGAATTGGTGCAGATAACCTCTTCAATCGGCGCATGAGTCAGCTTCTCAACCGCCTCTCCTGCAAAAACTCCGTGAGTCGCAAGCGCAATAACGCCTGTTGCGCCCGCTTCTCGCAGTGAAGCTGCCGCCTGGACGATAGTGCCGCCGGTTGAAATAATATCATCGATAATAATAGCTGTTTTATCTCTCACGTCGCCGATAATCTGATATGCCTCACTTGTGTCGTGTTTATCTAAAAACCGCCGTTTCTCCATGACAACCATCGGCAAATCCAAGAGAAATGCTAAATTCCGCGCACGCTTCACCCCGCCAACGTCCGGCGCGATAACAACCCCATTTGATATATCCCGCTTTTTTACCTGATTCGCTAACGTCTCTAGTGCCGATACATGCGTAAAAGGAATTTCGAAAAATCCGACAATTGCATCGTTATGGAGGTCGACACCGATAATTTCGTGAAATTCACTGACTTCTAAAAATTTCGCAATCACCCGAGCGGAAATCGGCTCTCCTGCACGATGTAATTTGTCCTGCCGCGCATATCCTAAATACGGAATCACCCCAATCACCCTCTTGGGCGCACACCGGCGTATAGCGTCTCCCATGAGCACCATCTCCATAATATGTTCATCCATAGGATACGAAAATGATTCCAGAACAATCACTGTTTTGTCGCGCAGATCATCCTGAATCCACGGCCGAAGTTCGCCATCTGCAAACCGTTCAAGATCAACTTTCCCGAGAGTAATATTCATGAGTTTGGCAACCTCATGAGCAAGAGGTAAATTACTCGATCCGGAGTAAAGAATAAAATCTTTCATTACTTCTTATTGTACTTATTGATGGCGAGGGATACAAGCTCTATGCATCGGGCAAGATCACGACAGTTGAGGACATAGGCGACGCGCACTTCGTTTTTACCGAGACCTTTTGTGGCATAAAATCCTGCAGCAGGCGCCAGCATCACTGTCTCGTTGTGATCCCTAAAATCAGTCAAGAGCCACCGGCAAAAATCTTCGGAATCAGAAACCGGCAACCCCACGATGCTGTAAAATGCTCCCTCGGGTTTAGGAATCGTCACACCGGGAATTTTTGTAAGTCCGCTATACAATACATCGCGGCGTTTTTCAAATTCATCGTGAATTCCCTTGAGCCATGAAGCAGACACTTCGGTAAGTTTGGCGGCAATATGCTGATCGACTAAGCCGCTACTGAGCCTGCCCTGACCAATGCGGAGTACGCCATCCATGATCTCATCATTGAGCGATACGATAGCCCCAAGTCTTACGCCGCAAATCGAGTAGCGCTTTGACATGCTGTCCAGAACGATCGCCTGCTTTGGAAGTGCTCTCATATAAGAAAGCAGCGTAATTTGCTTCCTCCCGTCGTACGTATATTCACGATACACTTCATCAGATAAAAGATAGAATCCATGCTTTTTTGCAAGACCGACCAACATCTCGACTTCGTCTTTGGTATACACCGTTCCTGTTGGGTTATTTGGATTACAAAAAAGAATCGCTTTTGTTTTTTTAGTGATATGTTTTTCTATATCGGACTTTTTCGGCAGATGGAATCCATTTGTTATACTCGTTCTCAAAGCAACAAGCTTGACGCCATTGACGACCGCATAGGTGTTGTAATTTGCGTAAAATGGTTCAAAAACTATCACTTCGTCCCCCGGTTCACAGGTGGCAAATAGCGCCATGGAAATGCCTTCGGATCCACCGCTCGTCACCTGAATGTGTTGGGTTTTTATCCAGGGAAAACCAATGGTGTGATAATAGGTCTCAAGCGCTTCCAGAAACGTTGGCTCTCCCTGAGACTGACTATAGCCGATCGGATCAATGCTCCAATTTTTGAGAACTTTCATCATAACCCCCGGCGTATGAATATCGGGGTCGCCGATATTGAGGTGATAC
>CAYHEJ010000126.1:0-3462 GCA_964355625.1 uncultured Gammaproteobacteria bacterium | reverse complement strand
AGCGCGCAGGTTTTAGGAACCTGTGCCGAAAGGCTTAGAGGTTCAAGTCCTCTCGGAGGCACTCAGCCGGAACTGGTAGACTTGCTTGCGCAAGCAAGCGCGCAGGTTTTAGGAACCTGTGCCGAAAGGCTTAGAGGTTCAAGTCCTCTCGGAGGCACTCAGCCGGAACTGGTAGACTTGCTTGCGCAAGCAAGCGCGCAGGTTTTAGGAACCTGTGCCGAAAGGCTTAGAGGTTCAAGTCCTCTCGAGAGCACAAATTATTAATATCAATTTGAAGCGTTACTAATATAATGTCAGAATTTACGACACCACTAGAACGGCAGATTGAAGAGGGGCGAGCAAGATTTAGACATAATCTTATGACGTACGTTTGGAGTGCAAAAGGTTGGCATCAGTCTGGTAAAATTCCCCCTGATGGTTGGGAGGATTTGAAAAAACAATTTGAACTCTATTCAACAACTACTGCTCGTCCTGAAACTTTTACAGAAGAATTTGGAATTCAAACGAAAGTTGCTATGTTTATCACGCATGAATTAGGCTCAGATTGGAGTGATATGGGGGCAATTATGAAACTTGATTCAGAAGGAAATGGTATTGACGACTTTATGATAACAAGCCAACTTACTTGACCCACGGGACACGTCCATAGTACGATCTCTATATGAAGCGACTGTCCAGGTATCTGTTCGTGTTATTCATTTTTTTCTCATCGGCCTTTATCGTCAATGCCTCCTCACAACAAGCGCATCAGGACTACCTCTACCAGTTTGACGTATACCGTCAGACCTATACCGATTTCCAGGTCGCAAAAAACGAATATGCCAAATTCAATACGCTGACCTCTCAAACGACGGCGCTGGCAAAAACGAAAGCCATGCTTTCACAGAGAGATCAACTCCTGCGCGCATACTTACTGCTCCTAAACGAAAAGCTCAACGAAGACACCGGTCTCAATCCGTCGACCAAACAACTCTACCGTTCGCTTATATCAAACGAAGTCACCTTTTTAGAAAATCACGCCAAACTCGTGCCATCCATCGGATCAATTGGCGACGCGGTACGGATCGGAGAACAGCTGGAATCACATTACGGCGTACTTCAGGTATCTATCCGGCAAATTCTCATCGGACTATCTCTAGGACAATTGACAATCCTTAGCGACTTGTATGACAAAACAATGCTAGACGCTCAAGCACAAGTCCAAAATAATAGCACGGCATTCACTCCGCAGAAACAGGAAACGATCAACCGTTGGCTTCTTCAGATAGCCAACAAAAAAAATCTGTATCAACAAAAAATTGACTCCATTTCTTCGGCAAACGCACAGCTCCGCTTTTCAGATCTACAAAATCTTGAGCGTCAATACAACGCTTTAACTAAAGACATTGGAGAAGCCAGACAGTATTTGCGCGAGGGTGCATCGTTTATGACGGAATTAGTAACAGCTATAAAATATGTTGATTGATCCGACACCAGAAATATTACCGCAATCTTCACAGCCTCCTGTGTACGGGCCCGTGCGAACTCCTGAAGCAGTCGCGCCTGCTTCTCAACGGCCAATCTTTCTTATCATCGGCGTAATAATCGTACTGGTCACCGGCTCGATACTGTTTGCAACCCAAACGAATAAGCCCGTAGCGGTTCTTCCTTCACCCACTCAGGCGGTAGCTCCACCAACACCAACTCCCGTCCGGCCGGTTGCGGCTTTTGCTACCCAAAGCGCATTTCTGCAATTTGAAAGCTCAGTCGTAACTCTATCCAATAGCATTCAGACCGCCGAAATCCAAAATGTAACTATCGCACCTCCGGTTTTGGACCTTCGACTGGGATTTTCAAATTAAGATGGTTGTGTTACAATCCCACACATGACGTCACAACTTGCGCGATTAGCAGACGGGTCTCTAGAACTTCTCATCACAGTTCCATGGGATGAAGTAACCAAAACCTATGAAAAAGTTGTTGTTCAGTTGGTAGAGCAAGCAGAAGTAGCGGGATTTCGAAAAGGTAAAGCTCCGCGCAAAGTCGTAGAAGACAAGCTCGACAAAACCAAAACCTACGAAGAAGTACTCAAAGACCTCATACCTGCGGCATATGGCAAAGCAGTAGAAGAACATAAAATCAGACCCATTGTCCAGCCGAAAATTGAACTCAAAGAAGCAGTGGAACAAAAAGACTGGATAATTCGAGCGCTCACGTGTGAAAAACCTACACTCACGCTTGGCGAATATAAAAAAGCAATTATTGAGCTGAAAGACGCAAAACAAAAAAAAATCTGGGTACCAGGGCAGACACCTGCACCAGATGATTCTCAAGACAAGGCGAAAAAACCGTCCCTCGATGAGATACTGAAAGCTCTGTACGATCACATAACGATTGATATCCCAACTCTTCTCACTGAGCACGAAACAAACCGGCTTTTATCGGATCTTATAGACCAAACCAAGAAGCTCGGCATGAGCGTGGAACAATATCTGTCTTCTACCGGCCGGACGGCTGACACAGTCCGGAAGGAATACGAGGAACAGTCACGTCGGACATTAACGCTCGAATTTGCTTTGGAGGAAATTTCCGATAAAGAGGGGATCCTTGTGTCTGACGATGACATTGAAACAGTCCTGAAAACTGCCAAAACAGACGATGAGAGAAAGGCTTTACAGGCACAACGCTATTACGTCGCCTCAGTCCTCCGGCGGCAGAAGACTATTGACTTTCTGGCTTCTTTATAATAAGGTTTGCATAGTTTGCCCGTCCTGTAGTAAAATACACCCATGGACGACTCTGTGTTTCAAAACCAAAACAGCGCAAAGCAACCACCCAAATACCAAAATGACAGCATTTTGGAATCTCTCCGTACACTCGGAACAGGAGTCGGAAAAACCGTGGCAAAAGATGTTACGGGTAAGATTGCTTCTGACGCACTGTCTTCGTTGTTCGGAGGACCGGTAAAAACTCAGGGTGAGTTGTCTGCAAATAAACCGATCAACTTTCAGAAGGAACGGTTGCCGTTTCCGGGATTCCGCCGGCCCGAAATGACGCCGAGGGCTCCGTTTGTACACCGGGAAGAACTCCATCTCAAAGAACAAATTGACGCGATTCGCGCGGAATTGAAATCTTTATCCGTATCCATGAATAGCCTTAATACTGAGATAGATAAAGCGATCAACGATACGCCGGTAAATCCCGGAATCTATCATAAAAACTTCCTTGACCGTATCCGCTCGATCATCCTTATGCTTCGAGAACAGATAGACGATAGCCGGACGTGGCTCACGATGCATAATACGCGGAAACAAAAGAGGGGATATTGGGGGAAGTTTAAAAAACACGGAACGCAATTTGGCCTCTCAAGCGAACGCACTCACGCTACGCAGGCTGGATAAACTTTTGTGGACACGGAGGGATTTGAACCCCCGGCATCTGCAATGTGAATGCAGCGCTCTACCACTGAGCTACGTGTCCAAA
>CAYHEJ010000125.1:0-3496 GCA_964355625.1 uncultured Gammaproteobacteria bacterium | reverse complement strand
GAGATATTGCCAATCTTCCCGCGATTGTAAAGCTTGCCAAAAAATATAACGCGATTACCATGGTGGACGATGCGCATGGCGAGGGGGTCCTCGGAGAAGGTCGGGGCATCGCACAACACTTTGGATTGCAGGGGAAACTTGATATCGAAGTGGGTACGCTTTCGAAAGCATTTGGTGTATTGGGCGGCGTGATCGCAGGGAAAAAAGAACTCATTGAATATTATCGGCAGAAAGGGAGGCCGTATCTTTTTTCAACTGGACTGACAGTTGCCGATGCAGCAGCAGTCATTGAAGGGGTGAAGATTCTTTCCCATTCGAGTGCACTCGTGAAAAAATTGTGGGTGAACGCAAAATATATAAAAGATGGTTTTCAGAAATTAGGATTTGATACCGGAAATACCCAAACCCCGATTACACCCGTCATGCTGGGTGATGAAAACCTCGCAAAAAATTTCAGTCTGAAATTGTTTGAACGGGGAGTGTTTGCTACACCGATAAAGTTCCCCATGGTTCCGCTTGGGAAAGCACGGATCCGGGTGATGCCGTCGGCAGTGCATAGCAAAAAAGATTTAGATTTCGGGTTGGCAGCGTTTGCGCTCGTTGGCAAAGACCTCGGCGTTATCTGATGTGATAGACTAGAGTGATGCGATGGGTAATTATCATTGGATTATTGGTGATTGGTGCAGGATTGTATATATTTCCGCGTCCTCATAGCTCTCAAGTTATTGAAAAACCGTTGGAAAAGTATACAATTAAAAATCTCACACTTCGGACATATACTCCAAGTCAAATTGTATTTGACCAGCCTTTAGCTACGACGTCTGCATATACGGTTTTTCCATTTCATTATATAAGTGATGGCAAAAAGGTGACGGGGCTTGCCCATGTACCGTCAGGAATTGGACCATTTTCTGTGATTGTTCAATTCCGTGGGTATGTTGACCGAGAAAAATATACGTCAGGAGAAGGGACCAGACGGAGTGCGGAAGTATTTGCCCGGAACGGATTTATTTCACTTGCACCGGATTTTCTTGGGTACGGCAATAGCGATATGCCGCCGGACGATGTGTTTGAAGAACGGTTTCAAACGTACACGACAGCTCTTACGTTGCTTGCTTCTGTTAAAACGTTACCGGTGGCTGATGCGTCGAAGCTTGGGATTTGGGGACACAGCAACGGGGGACAGATTGCCCTGACAGTACTTGAAATTCTTGGGACTCCCATTCCCACTACGCTTTGGGCACCGGTTTCAAAACCATTTCCATATTCTATTTTATATTATACCGATGAAGCAGAAGATCACGGCAAATTGCTCCGGAAAAAATTGGCAACGTTCGAACAAGAATACGACGTCGATTTTTATTCGTTGACAAATTATCTTGACCGCATTGCCGGGCCAATTCAAATTCATCAGGGAACTGCTGATACCGCGGTTCCGGCGACATGGAGCGACACACTTGCAAAAATAGTACATGCGAATTATTTTACCTATCGCGGAGCAGATCATAATATGCTGGGCGGATGGAATTCCGTTGTTGCAAGAGATGTAGAATTTTTCAAAAAATATCTCCGCTAGGCACAAAAAAACCACAGACTTTCGTCTGTGGTTTTTTATTCATTACACCTATATTACGGTTTTGGAAGTCCAAACACAGCGCTACAGGTAGCTTTCGCACCAAGGTCATCTTTCAATGAGACTTCAAACTTGGTTGGAATTGTTGGCTTCAGTTCCAAGCTTGGCAAGCTACATTTAAATATCCCGCCGCCGCGTTCTGCGTTTTGCGTCAACGTTGAGTTGACTTTTTCCGTTGCGACGACTTTGTTTTCCTGAGATACAGTCATCGTACATTCTACGCTGGTTGCGGTTGGCAGATCCCCTCCGTCAACTGACAGAAAGTACTTTGGAAATCCTATCACAGGATTATAATATTGGCCATCACACGCGAGTTTGGTGATAGGACCCGGCGTCGGCGTTGGTGTAGCGGCTACCGGTGGCACAGTCACTGCCTGTTGTGGTGCCGGCAATTCAGTCGGTGTTGCTGTTTTTGGCCGGAGCATATATCCTGCTCCAATGACAGCGACTAACACAACCGCTCCCAACACATAGTACATTGTACTATTGTTTTTTGCTGACTCTTCCATTGGTTTTTCTTCCATAGGATGTTCCTCCTTAATAAATTTTGTATATTAACGTTAGTATACAAGGTATATCTCGCAATGCAAGGGGTCGGAAAAATACACGAGAGATTTATGAAAAGAACATTGTTAAATAGGTTGATAGAGCAGAGTGAATGCCATTTTTACGTATACAATCGACAAAATAGTCTTTGAGAGTATTCTTGTCGAATTAACAAAATATTGTGCTGGGACCAGGATTCGAACCTGGGTAGCCCGTTAGGGCGTCAGATTTACAGTCTGATCCGATTGACCACTCCGGCATCCCAGCTCTAGATTACATATTATACCTAATTGGAATCGTCTTGACCAGTTGACGGCAGAGGTAGAGTTTACTAGAGTATAGAGAGAAAGGAAATAAGAGTATGAAAGCATTTTTAGCAGGTATCGTATTTCTTGTCCTCGTTGGTGCGGGAGGATATGTTTGGCTCAAGTATTCGGCCAAACCACAAGGTGATACTAAGACGTATAAAACAGCGGCGATTACGAGAACGGGAGTGTTGAAAAAGTCCACCGTTGCGGGAGCTGATTTTACTCATGTCATCGTTTCCGAAGGCAAATCATGGGGAGCAGCATCCTATTCTCTTAAACTGGACAACTACATTGGCAAAAATGTAGAGGCGACGGGACAAAATTCAGGAACTACGCTCTACATTGATGTAATTAACGTGTTACCGTAATATCCTCGTATGTTGACGCGAGCACGGCTCAAAGAAAAGGTCAAGCCATTTGCCCGGCGGATGAGGGGTGTTGCTCAGATGTACCGCATGGGGATATTGTATCTTCTTGCTCACGATCCGATGGAAGTCCGCGATATCACTGATAGCTTAGGTATTGCGGAAAATTTGGTTTCCCATCATCTCAAGCAAATGTACCTAAGCGGGTGGGTGCTGAAAACCAGAAACGCACGGGTGGTGACCTACCGGCTCAACGAGAAAGCGTTTTTTGAGTTTAATAGACTTTTTGAAGATACCCCATTTTACCGCGATGTGCTTTCAAAATACTTCAAATAATTTGAGCCTCCAGTCAGAATCATTGAATTATTATTTTCGTTTGAGATGTTTGATAAATTCATCAGGGGTAATATCCATATCTTTGATTAATGATCGGGTAAGGCCCCGGCCAAGATCATGGCCGCTATGGACTGGTATAGAAAGATGTTTTCTATCTGATGGCCTGCGGAAAATATGATGACTGCCGCTTGTGTGTTCATGTATAAACCCAATTCTAGTAGCCACCGTGATCATTTGTTTTGCTTTGATCGTCGGGAGTTTAGGCATAGAGCGAGGTAACAGAAGCACTGGTGTCGATATTGATGGTT
>CAYHEJ010000124.1:0-3504 GCA_964355625.1 uncultured Gammaproteobacteria bacterium | reverse complement strand
TGTCTTTATTTATAGCCATATCAACCACGCAATTATACCGCTGACCATTTCCCATTTCGGTTCTGCTAATATTCAAACATTGTTGTTCGTCATTTTTACCTACCGCATAAGACCAATAACACCCGTCTCGTACAAAATCAGATAAGGATGCGCACCAATCTTGAGATGTGTTATATGGAACTATTCCAATGTAACATGCTCTCTTATCATTCATATTGACAGACTTCTCACATATACTTGGATCCTTTGATGCCTTTCCTAATCGCTGATAACAATCAGTAAATCCCTCACCACGATAGTCATTGCATACTGATGGATCTTTCATAATTGATCCCATGAATATCAAACAAGAATTTCGGAATTCACTATATTTGTAGGTCGACCAGTCAAAATGCGCAGTTTTATAGGGGGGCAAACTAAGACATATTGGATATGAAGGTAGACCCAATTTTGAATATGAGGTTATCAGAAATATACCGATTATTATCAATCCGATCACAAATAATAACTTCTTCATATATTAAATTCAAGTCTCGTTCCCTGTTAGCTTCAGGCTAAAAACCTCTTTAATAAACCGTTAATTGTTTTTCTCCCATACCCGCTCTTTAAATATATTTCTCTATTCTTTGCATCAATTCGATTCAAAAATGCTTCGTAAAAAATAAGCTTATAAGGCCGAAATGGTTTTGTTGCTTGGCTTTCTCCAGAATTATGTTGTTTGAATCGTTTTACTAAATCAGTCGTATATCCAACATAGAAACTGTTATCTTTTTGACTTTGAAGAATATATACATAATAAAACATACAAATGGCGGTAACGTAAGAACGTAAGATTTTGTTTCACAAAATCAACGTTCAACGTTCCAGCCACGTTAAAATTTTCTAAAAGAAAATTTTTTACGTGGCGGAGAACCATTTACAAAGTTATAACCTATTTTAAAACCTTTCCTATTGATTCTAAGCTTTCGTTGAGCGCTTTCCCTATAATATCTTGTAACGCTTGATAACGCCCTTCATCCGCTTTTTGAAGTGCTTGAATATATTTTTTACGAAGTAAGTTTGTGGTTACGGGTATTTCAAGGGTTGGTAATTCTTCCCGCATGAGCATGTAATTAGTAAACATCCGAGACATACGACCATTGTAGTCAACAAACGGATGAATAACGACAAATCTATGCTGAAGCAATGCTAATAATCCCGCCATATCCGTAATATATGCGTCAGATGCTTTTGAAGATAACTGTTTCAGCGCGTGTTCGATATCCGAAACGAGATTTTGCATCATTTCATGGATTTTAGAAAAATGAGGCGCCTCTTTGCCGGAATATTCAACTTGAATGGTACGGAATACTCCTGCGCGGTCTTGTAAAATATCGCCAAAGCAATCTTTATGTATTTTCTTAATGAGCTCAATGGATAATGGTTCCTTGTTTTTTGATATTTGCTGTAATAAAAGCAGTCCTTTTTGCGTTCCCTGTATTTCTAACTGAAGTACTTTACTGCGGGGAAGTAGGCCAAATTTCGTTTATTTCCATGATGTTTCACTGGAAATTTTTGATTTTCCCATACGTTATCGCATGGCAGAGGAAATCGTTTTTCGCGTAATGTCAGGATGCTCAATTTTTGTTGAACGGAACAGTATTTCCGGTAAAAAACCATGAAAAAACCGCTCAAGTCTGATTTTTTTATTTTTGAGCTTCAAATAGGATTTATAGCTTTTCACCAGCTTTTTTGTCATATATCAGTATTTTACCATAGAATACAATAACTTACCCACACTGCCCACCTTTATCGTATGTCGTATAAACGGGTCAGGGCATATCTATTCAACAAATCCTATGCATACACTATCTTTCAGAAGTGTATCCATAAAGCAAAACTGAAAGACAAAAGACGAATCAAAACGCGCATCGAAAAAATTCTTTTATTTACACAAACAATCCACGGCAAACAATTCTCAAATATCGGATCTATCGTACGAAAAGACGAAAAACTTTCTGTCTATATCCGTATCGAAAAAAAGTCACACTTTTAGCAAAAGAACGGAAGGAACGGAATGCATTTGACCTTGAAGAATATGAATACGCGCTTCTTGATCCCGCTATTGAACGGGTAGCTGGAGAAAGCTTGTCAGATATTGAGGATGATAAAACGTTTGATACAGAGCTTATTGCTCCCAAGGCTGTATATCAGCATTGGTATTATCAAACGGCGACTAAACATAGACTCCCAACGCTTAGGATTATTCCATTTTTACTACGGCTCATTCAATGTTAAGTTCTAATCCCGCTGTCCCTTAGCATCAGACTAAACTATATTTATATTTAAATACCATTCACTCCCTCAACTAACTTTTTAACTCAGTTTTCTTTTTTAAACTCTGCAAATAATTCATCGGGTGATTTATCCCCAAGTTCTTTGTGAGGAAAAAAATTCCATATATCCTGAAAAAGATCTATGTGATCCATAAATACATTTTCCGGTATTCCCTTTTTGATAAGATTTTTGAAAAAATCAGGAACATTTTTCCCATGTTCATTATAAATATGTTTCAACACATCTCCCCATGCCATCATCCGAGGCTGACTTGCTACTAATTCCTGATATTTTTTATAAATCTTTATTTGTTTTTCTTTCCTTTTTACTGTCGTAAGTGGTTTGATTATTACTGGAGGGTTCATCTTATATTCCAAAAGAATCATTGCTGTGTCTTTGACGGATAGTCTAACTTTTTCACAACTCCGAAGCATTTTTTTCATACGCGCTGTATATGTCATTGGCGCAAATGCTGGATTAGCACCAACAAAATAATGCACGCCATCAACACATGCTGCGCGCGCTTTTATACTTCCATGTGAATCTAAATGTTCACTTCCTAATTTATCATATACATCTATGACCTTCCCGGTAAATATATCTTCAACTACTACGTGGGAACCTGGCTCCATGCTAATTATTTGAAAATCTGAATACCATTGGGTCTCAGCGATTTGACGAAACTTATCAATTTCCTTTTCTGGTAACGTATCTGGATTTTTTAATACATATTCTGTTAGAAAAGTAACTTTATTTGATTGTTTGTATTCGAATAATAACCATTCAGTAAAATATGCCTCTATATCTTCTGTGATCATGTGAAACGCTTCTTCTGAAGGGAAAAATTCGTGAAGTGCTCGCTCTATCTCACGAGGTTTTGTATGGGCAAAATGTGCAATTGTATGAAACGGAAATACAATAATTTCCTATCCAATCCAATAATGGTTATAACCAATCTCTTAGGTTCTAATCCCGCCCCCTGTCAGCCTCAGGCTAAATATTTCTTAAGTAAACCTTTAATAGTTTTTCTCCCATACCCACTTTTCAAGTATATTTCTCTATTCTTCGCATCAATTCTATCAAGAAATGCCTCATAAAATATCAGTTTATACGGTCGAAATGGTTTTGTTGCCTGGCTTTCTCCAGAATTATGTTGTTTGAATCGTTTTACTAAATCAGTCGTATATC
>CAYHEJ010000123.1:0-3617 GCA_964355625.1 uncultured Gammaproteobacteria bacterium | reverse complement strand
TGAAAAAGCGAGTACCACATTTCAGACCAGTATAGGGATCCGGAGTCAATAAGCTGCCGATTGAATTGACAGGAAGTCTTGAGGTTCTGTATAGTAGTATACAGAAGAAGATTTTTCGCCCATGATTGCATATTCAGATAATTTTATTGGTTGTAGTAAAACGGAATAAATCCCCGCCTCGGCGGGGTATTTTTTTGGGTTGACCCAGCCCCAGTTTGGGTAAATTAAGAAAACTGGAGCTGGATTGACGGAGAGCAGATTTAGTGATACTATAGGTTTTTATGATACACTCTACAGAGGCTACAGCAACACATCCGGATTTTTTTGAAAGAAATCAAGGATACTTGTTAAATCAATTTGAAGCTCGTGTTGACCCAAGGAGTATTTCAACAGATTGGCAAAATGTACACGATAATTTTTTTGTTGACAATCAAGAGGGCGCCCTCCTAACTCCCACACAAGTCATCTCCCTTGTTCGACAGAAAGCCTCCCATTATGTGGGAACAACCCCAAACGGGCCTGAGGTGTTTAGTGTAATGCCGATAAAACCCCGCACGCGCTTTGGACAACCTGTTTCTCTAGACGTTCAACTTGCTATGGAGTATGCACAGCGAATAGAATTTTTAAGCGCAATTGCCGGGGCAGAAGATTCCGGCTTAATTACGCATGAAGCCGCAGTGAGGCAAGCAGGTGGAGCTTCGCCAGATGTAGCACTTCTCGGAGAAATAAACGATTGGAACGATACAAAGTCAAAGAACGCAACATTGAGAAAGAAAAGCCCATCTTCTGAAACAGTATTTGCCTCAGATACTTCCGCTAACGAAGCGAACGGTGGACTGGGGCCATTACTTGGTGTTGGTTTAGTCGTTGGTTTTGTTGCAGAAACCGCCCCCACCAGGACACCGAAGAAAGATAATCAAGGGAGAAGGTTTACAAAAGTAAAAGCGTTACGATGGGGGGCCAATGGAGTCGTTGCATCAAGTTTAGTTTTAAGTGCGTGTACGCCCATATCTTCAGCTCAACCTGGTAGGATAGATAACCCAGGAAAGATAGACAGCAAACCAACTTCGTTTAGGGATCTAGTCAACGCATCGACGAAGCAGTGGTACAGCGTTGCATTTGGGTCGGAGTCATATCAATTTGATCGCCCTGTAGATTTTTTAACACAAGACGGTAGCGATGAGTTAATAACGTTGCATCCGACTTCTACAGATACATCGTTTAATACTACTGATAGATGGGCCGTTGGACGGGCTGTGTTTGCCGGTAAAGATAAATCAACACGTGCGGCTCCATTTTTTGTACGCTGTGATGCGCAGGGAAATCCATGTGAAGGGTATGCGTTGGTGACCGACGAGGGATCATCTACCTCTGAAAAGAAAGTATTTCGCCTTGGGGAAGCTAAAAACGGAAAAATAGAATTAGGAAAATGGAGCATGGTGTTTGATGGAGACTCTTTATGGCTGATTGATTTACAGTCTGGAAAATCAACCGAGTTGACTGCGACGGGAAGCGGGTCGCCTACTCAGCCAGATCAATTTAAATCAATGTTAGGCAACGTTTTAGCAAGTGCCTTTAAAATGGCTGAGCAACAAGCACCCCGTACGGCAACTCCCGCCGTACCGACAGCTACCTCTGCTCCTGTCCCGACCTCGACGCCGGAGGTGCGGGATTGGACGAAAAACCCGCCAGTGAATTTTGCGGAGTGTTGTGCAAAATTTTCTGAACAACAAAATAACTATTCAACGGTTAAAGCTAATGAAGCATGGGCAACATATAATGCATCACATAATTTACAAAAAGACCTGGAAAACGCGAAAAGGTTTTATAATGCACCAGAATTTTTTTCTGAAGCCGATATTAATTCGGAGGGCTTATTTGGTGGTCAAAACGTTGGCATACGTTTTAACGCTATTGTGATTGGCGCTTTTGAAATAGATTTGAAGAATATAAAGATTGGTTCAGAAACCATACCCACTGTTCATGTCGATCTGGGGGTATATTTACCGGTAGAAGATGCATATTTCGAAAAAATGATAGTTGCTATTAAACAGTTTTCATGGAAAGATAGTACCGGAAAAAGAATTTTTCTCGGAGCAGAGGGTGTAAAACCTGAGTATGTTGACAACAACAATAAAGTTGCGCTAGATTTAAATCTTGATGTTAATGGTGACCAACCTGGTATGGCTGTTAGCCTTTATCAGTATGTATCTTCTGCGGAGGTTGATATGTATGAAAGAAGCTTGGATGAAAGATATGGAAAGGATAACAGATTTCGTCCGGTTGCGGCAGAGAGGGGAGATTTTCTTGTTAGTCAGTTCGGTATGATAATGCAAAATGCTCTCTTTGACGAGATCGCTGCCGCCTCAAAGGCAAGTGGGAAGGACGGAATAAGAAAATTATTGGAAAAGAAAGCTATGGCAAATAAGTTTATTTTACTTCATAAAATTGTTATTAAAAAAATAGTTGGCTCCAAGCTTTAACAACGACCATATTAGGTACGGTAACTTGTTTTTTTTCTTTAAACATGTTCCAATGGGTATAGACGAATACCCGTGAAAAAATTAGTCCTACATCTTCTTGGCCTCCTTATCGCTAGTGCTCTCGTTATTTTTGTTGTAGGCATACGTAAGTTAGGCTCCCTTCCACCTACACAACCTATCATAGTAACAGAGGCAGACCGGAATACTCCAATGAATTTATTGGACAAAAAGAAGGATAGGAATTATGTGACCACGCTTTCCAAATTCCCAAACGTGCTTCAGATCCAGGGAGTGATAAGCAAGATAACGAACGAAACATTCAATATTTGGTCACAGAAAAATTATACAGTATCTACAACAAGCACAAGCGTCGTCGAGTGCAGGGATAAGTTTATCAGGCTACCTGATGGCAGCTTGGCGCTTGCATACTCCACACACCTTGACCTTTCCAGATATGTGGCAACACTACAAACCAATAGAGATACGTTTCTCAAGCAGGGAAAGCTCTTCCTTTATAAAGATGCATACAATAGTATAGAGCCGGATTCGTGGGTGACAGGGGTTTTTCAGGAACAGGAAGGCAGGGAAAAGAAGTATTTATTGGACGTACTACTGGTCTATGGGTGTAAATAATTTTATAAAAACATTTATCGCAACAACAATAGGGTGTTTTTTTGTATCGTTTTTATTGGCGACAAGTGTTTCCGCTCAGAATTGGTGTTCGGCACCATGCGGACAGACGAGCACGTCTTGTACAGAGTCGCTGGGGGTAATGACGCCTCGGGATGGATGCCCACAGCACACTGAACGAGTCTGGTTTACATGCGACCCAGCTCCTTACACCGCGCCAGGGTGTGTTGAGGGGTTTAGGGAGTCAAATGTTGCAGATCCAGGCTGTATCGCAGGAAGAATTGTTCCCTGTATTCAACAAATCTGCTGTACCCAGTGCAATCCCGGAGACTGCGGGACGGCGCTGCCGACGCCGACGGCTGCCGTGACGACTACTCCTCCTCCGGGATCAACACCAACGGCGGCGCCGACCGGAGTGGCTGGTGTCCCCGCGCCGAGCGGTTCTCCTGTTTCGGGATGTACGGAGAATGGGCCATACGTGAGCGCGTGGTCGGTGTGCTCGGC
>CAYHEJ010000122.1:0-3643 GCA_964355625.1 uncultured Gammaproteobacteria bacterium | reverse complement strand
GTATCAACAGCACAAATTACATCATGCCTTTTAATCCTTTTGGGGGATATAAAAACTCCGGATTTGGGAGAGAACACGGTAAATACGGATTTAGCGAGGTGACGCAAATTAAAGTTATTTCGAAAAATAAATAACCTACATACGTATAAATGGAAGGCATAATAATTCATAAGTTACTTCAAGGCGATAGTATCCCGTGGGATTTACTTTTATTAGCAGATCCATCAAAAGAACGGGTAGAAAGTTATATACACTTAGGTGAATTTTTTTTGGCCACTGTTAATTCTCTCGTTCTTGGAGTGTATGTATTAGTCAAAAAATCAAATGTGATGGAGATTATAAATATCGCTGTTCGGGAGGAATATCAGAGCAAGGGAATCGGGAAAGCATTACTTCTTCATGCCATTGCTTGCGCCAAAAAGGCAAAAGTAAAAAGCATTGAGGTGGGTACAGGAAACACAAGCATACATCAACTTGCGTTCTATCAGAAACATGGTTTTAGAATCATAGGAATAGAGAAGGGTTATTTTGTGAAAAATTATAAAGAAAAGATTATGGAAAACGGGGAGCAGTGTAAAGACATGATACGGTTGGCGTACAACGTTTTTTGACATTCTGTACAGAATTATGTAATATCAAGGTAATGATACAAACACTTCCCATCACAAAAGCACGAGAAGATCTCACTTCTTTAGTAGAAAATGCAAAACTGCGCCTTGATGAATATATTATTACCGTCAATGGTTTCCCCGCGGCCGTTCTCATGTCTGCCGCTGAGTATGAATCTATGAAAGAGACGAACGAAATATTGGATAATCCTCAATTGATGAAAGCCATTAAAGAAGGAGAAGAAGATATCAGAATGAATAGAGTTTATGATTGGGAAAAAGTTAAGAAAGAATTAAAGATTGATGTTCAAAGTAAAACTTACCGCAAGGGCCAAAAAAGAGCTAAAAAACATCTCTAAGCGGCATAAAGAAGCAATTGGGTTAATTTTTGAGGAACTGAAAGAGGATGCCACGCTTGGTAAGCCTTTGACTCGAGAACTTACCGGGAGATTTTCTTTAGGCGTAGGGGTCTATAGAATCATTTACACGGTGAATAAAAGCGACAAGACGATTCATGTGTTTACTGCAGGAAACCGGTCTACTGTGTACAATTAATAATTCTCTCTATGGAATCACAAAATACTTCATTTGACGTGGTCATTGTTGGCGGTGGGGCAGCGGGGATTATGGCGGCCTTGTCTGCTAAATTTCATCACCCCGACTACTCTGTTGCTGTTGTCGACCGGTCAAAAGAATTAGGGCGGAAGCTTTTGACTGCCGGTGCCGGTCGGGGGAATCTCACCAATAGTAATCTCGCTCATGGTCCGAATGGGTATTTCCATGGCGATGAACGTGTTATTTCATCAATTTTTAGCCAATTCGGGTACGCGGACATCATGAAGTTTTTTGATGATCTGGGTGTTCCGGTCTATGAAGAAAAGAAAACAAACAAAGGGAAAATATTTCCGGTTATCGACCACGCTAAGACCGTACGGGATATGCTTGTGGATGCATTGGTAGAAAAAGGAATATCTATTTTTTGTAATACTGCAGTTTCAGCTGTTACTCACAAAAGTGATGCGTGGAGTATTGTTTCTGACAAAGGGGACTTAACTTGCAATAATCTTATTATCTCTACTGGCGGAAAAACGTATCCATCGCTTGGGTCTGATGGTTCAGGATATGAGTTGGCTGCAAGCGTTGACCACACCATTATTCCACTAGTTGTCAGCGCAGTTCCCGTGGTGTCGAAAAATCTCCTGTCGCACTATTTGCAGGGAGAAAAAATGGTGATGCAGGCAACTGCAGTCGTCGGCGGAAAAGATATGACGACAGCTGTGGGAGACGTCATGTTTACGCAGTACGGATTTTCCGGTCCGGCAATTTTAGATATAAGCTACGATGTTTCTATACGGATTCATCGCGAAGAAAAACGTGATACTGCTGTCCGATTATCATTTTTCCCCAATACATCGGCCGACGAAGTTCGGAAAATACTTGAGAAAAGATGGCACGCGCATCCCGGGCTTCCGGTAGCTCACGTCTTATGGGGACTTCTCACGCAAAAAGCATCAGGTGCCGTATGTGCCGCGGCAGAAATTACCAAAGAACGGGTATCAGGAGACTTAACTCGTGGAGAAATAGATCGAATTATCAGGGTGCTCACTGCATTTACGGCAGAGGTGACGGATACCAGGGGGTGGAATGAAGGAGAGTTTACTGCAGGTGGTGTGGATACAGATGAAGTTGACCCTAATTCACTTGCGTCCAAAAAGGTTAACAATCTGTATTTCGCCGGTGAACTTCTCAATGTAGACGGTCAAGTGGGAGGATTTAACCTTTCATGGGCATGGTCTAGCGGGTGGGTAACAGGGAAGCTTCAGGGTTTCCTTACTTGACAGCGTTTGAGGGTTATGTATTATTAAAGTATGGCAAAGAAAAAAAAGAATTCTTCAAAGGTTCTTCTGGCAGTAGTATTTGGATTGATAGCACTTGTGGTGCTTGGAGTCGCAGCCTATCAGTCAAACAATAGTAAATCTCAAACAGAAATGCGTGCCCTCGCTGCTGATCCCTGTAGTGCCTATCCTAAATTAACTGCAGTTACTACAGGAAACGGAACTGTCCATGATAAAACAGATACTGGGTTTAATTGGTGGCAAAATGGAATATCAAACAAGGTGAAGGTGGTGATTGTCTGTGCCGGAGCAAAAATCACGAGACAATTTTTGGCAGACATTCCGTATAGTGATATCATAGAGGGTGATACCGTGCAGTTGTCGGGTAACTACGGAGATACCACAAAAACCACTATTCTTGCGAAAGGAATCAGAAGCTTGTCCACCTCAGTTGCCCGTGAGTATAATTCAACAGTAGCGACGGTCAATCATTCTCAGAGCAGCTTTACGTTGAGCGCCATCACGATGGTCAGAGCAGGAGTAACGGGAAAATACACTCTGAACGTCAAGTATACGTCGGATACTAAATGTTATTTTCAAACGAAACAAACCTCTCTGCCTTGCACGAGTATAGCCGTAGGAAATAGGGCAGCTGTGAGAGGAGTCGTCTACGATCCCACTTTAACCTTAACTGCGTCAGCAATCATCATAGAACCGCGTATTACGTTGCCCACAACTACGCCGTCTGCAAAAACCTGTGTCGAGGGATTTGATTGCACGCAATGTGGACGTAATCTCAGTGATAGCCCTGCTAATAAAGAGGGAAGCAATAAGGATATTGTGGCCAGTTGTTACCGTCAGGATAATGGTGGGGCGGCATGTTGTTCCTGTTTGAATAATGGGCAGTGTGCCGGATATTGGGATTGTGTGGGTACGACGAGTAAAGACCTGAGTTACGATGCCCGTTGTGCACAATCTCGGTAAAGTTTTATTTTTTTGTACTTGACAGCGCTTGGGGGTCATGTATTATTAAAGTATGGCAAAGAAAAAAAATAATTCCTCAATGGTTCTTTACGCAGTAATATTTGGATTGGTAACACTCGCGGTGCTTGCTTTTGTTGCCTATCAGACAAACAACAGTAAATCTCAAACAGAAATGCGTGCTCTCGCCGCGGATCCCTGTGAAGCCTATCCTAAATT
>CAYHEJ010000121.1:0-3661 GCA_964355625.1 uncultured Gammaproteobacteria bacterium | reverse complement strand
CGAGGACAATTCCTGTTTTGCTTTCCCGACTAAATCTTCAGACATACTTTTTATAAAAGCATCATAATCAGCACGGGTCACAACGGTGACCTCTTTACTGTTTCCGCCGGTAAAAGCTTTATCATTTACAGCCACACTTGTTGAAACATCTTTAAATGTAAATTCACGATTTGCTACTATATTGCTTGACGTGCCAATTGCCACAGCAGTAAGGTTAGCATTTGCTGTACCGTATGTAAGTTGGGTTTTAGCTAAATTCTCACTCGCAGATGCAACTTCGATATCACTATCAAGTGTAAATTGCAAAGTGCCATTTACTAATATAGTGCCTTTTTTGAACGTTTTTGATGAAAGAGACTTGTTGGATATCGTCACCGTTCCTTTGGCCGAATCTCCGACACTCTTTTTGCCAATCACAGGAACCGTTTTATCGCCGCTTATGGATTTTTCCCGTTTCTTTCCGGGAACAATTTTATGTTCCGCGTCAACGATTGTTGCCGTCGGATCAATCGTGATCGTTTCAAACGCTTCAATGGTTTGAGGAACTTCCAATACAGTAACAGTTGCGTGAGGCAGGAACCAATACAGAATAAAAAGAAAAAACAGAATTCCGGCAGCACTCAAAATTATGCCAATCCGCGGGATCTTTAGTCCGGAGAAATCTATACGCGGAAGCACAAACGGCTTGCGCACTTGTTTAACCTGATACTCTTCTTCCAATACATCGACATCTTTTTTAAAACCCAAAGACTCTGCATCCACCATAACGACATTTGCATCTCCTGTCACTACCTCTGAATCCTCCACCTCAAGCGGCGTGCTGTCTGCGATAGCCACGTGCGTCTCACTTTCCACCACCTCCGCCTCTTCCGTCACCATAAGAGGTGATGGCATAGCGCTGGATAGTTCGCTTGATCCTGCGAGAGATACTGCCTCGATTATCATGGGCATTGATATCACTTCAATTTTAGGAAAATGCAAAAAATTTACACTTGCCGTCCATTGGTGACGAAGTAATTTGCTTTTTATGTCTTCCAGCTCATCTGCCTGAGATCCATAGAGAAGCATCCGCGCCGGCAAAACTTCCACATCAGTAAAACTTTTTAACCCCTGCTCAACAGCCAGAGCGATATCTTCATGCTTTTCTACATCGCGAACTCCAACTAAGCTCCCGATTTTATAGATAGTTATGGCAATAGCATGATGATTAATTCCTAGGAGAATCACACTCGGAGGAACCCCTTCATCTTTTTTCATCTTGAAAATTACCGCCTGATGGAGGGGAACAAATCCGATGGGTTCCAGCTCGAGTGTATGGGTAAGTTTTTTTATTTCAGACCTGATGTCCTTCTGAATTTCTCCGGTTTCCGTAAGATACAGAGCCGGAAGACCCAATATGGCTTTAGTGACATCGGTGTGGCCAGTTTTTTGCTCCAAAAGTCCTAGTAGCCGGTCAATTGCTACTCCCCGTGCTTCCCAGGAATCTTCGTCAATGGAAGAATACTCAGAAGCGAGTATTTTTGCTGTACTCTGCGCTCCCATGGACCAGAATGCTACAGCTACACTGTGCACATCTAAACAGAGCGATAGATAGACCAGCGCGTTCTCTTCTTTTTTATGAAACAACGATCCTACGATATCCGGAATGTTCATATCAAATAGACCCGAAACATTCTCTTTGTTTAGGGTATATCCATAGTAACAATCACAGCAGGTAGAAGCAATCCATAAATCCTCCGGACACCGGCGCCTGAGGATTCTTCTTTGATAATTTTAAACGTACCGAGTGCTCCAGTATGCTTTACGTGGGGTCCTCCGCAAAATTCAGCGGAAAAATAATCAGACTGATCTCCTATAAAATACACGCTCACCCTGTCCGGATATTTCTGTCCAAATTCCATCTGTGCGCCGATTTTTTCTGCTTTATCCCGCTCCATCGCGATATTAATGACCGGTAAATCTTCAATTATTTTTTTATTTACTAACTCTTCGATCTTTCCAATTTCTTCTGGAGTTAATTTTCTGGCAAAATTCACATCTATGCGGAGCCTTTCGGCTGTGATGTTGCTCCCCCGTTGTTTGATCGACGGATCAACAACTTTTTGAAGTGCCGCAAGAAGTAAATGATGCGCAGTATGAAGTTTTGTCGTAGTCTCGCTTTGATCAGCTAGGCCTCCTTTAAACATGCCTTTTGCGGCGGTCCGTGACATCTCCTGATGTTTTTTAAATTCCACTTCAAATTGTTTTCGATCGACTTTTTGCCCTTTTTCTGTCGCTACCTCGACCGTCATCTCCCAGGGAAATCCATACGTTTCGTACAGTGTAAAGGCTATTTTTCCGTCAAGCGTTTTTACTTTTTCGATTTCTGCAATACCCCGCTCCAGAGTTTTGCCGAATCGCATAGCTTCTTCCTGAAGCATCAGGGCAATCTCTGCAGCTTTTTCTCCCACTGCCGGATACGCACTTTTATAGACTTCTGCTACCGGTTCAACTAATCGGCCAATGTAGGAAAGATCTTTTGACAATCCCAATTTCCGTCCATAGAGAAGTGACCGACGCACGAGACGCCGGAGGATATACCCCTGCGCCTTATTTGACGGCAATACTCCATCGGCCATCATCATGACAGACGCGCGCAGGTGATCCATAATAATTCTCATGGCTCTCGTCGTTTCGACATCCTCATCGTATTTTTTCCCCGATATTTTTTCGATATATCGATACATCGAAGTAAAAAAGTCAGTACGAAATATATCCGGATTATCATTCGTCGCAGCTACTAACCGTTCGAGTCCTCCGCCAAAATCCACATTTTTTTGTTTGAGTTCTTTTACTGATCCGTCGGCTTGCTTTTGATATTGCATAAACACCGAGTTGGCAATTTCCATAAATCTGCCGCAGTCACAGTTTGGGTGGCAATCTTTGCCGAATCTTGAGTCGTGTGGTACCCCGGTAAATTCATAAAACACTTCGCTATCAGGGCCTCCAGGTTCACCCGGCGGCATGTTTTTCGGTTCGCCCGATCTGCTCCACCAATTCTTTTTTACTCCGTAGGAAAAAATGTGATTGTCAGGTACGCCGAGGCTTTTCCAAATGTTGACCGATTCGTCGTCTTTCGGTACATCCGCGTTTCCTTCAAATACCGTAACGTATAATTTTTTTGGGTCAAGGCCTAGTTCGCGGGTCAAAAACTCCCAAATCCACGGCAGCTGTTCTTTTTTAAAATAATCGCCAAGCGACCAATTTCCCAACATTTCAAAAAATGTCGTGTGCCGGTTGTCTCCGACTTCATCGATGTCCTGCGCGCGGAAGGATTTCTGGCTGTCGACTAACCGCGTGCCTAGCGGATGAGGCGAGCCGAGTAGATAGGAGATGAGCGGCTGCATGCCGCTACTGGTGAATAGCGTCGTCGGATCGTTTTCCGGAACAATCTTTGCCGAGGGGATTTCTTTATGTCCGCGCTTGGTAAAAAAAGCAATATATTTCGCCCGCACATCGCTTGAATTCATTGTCCCATTATATCATCACGGTGAATTGTTACGTTATTTGCCTATTACATTTACTTTGTCAAAATAAACACGGTAGGATTTAAATTGACAAAGCAATGATCCTGTCTTTTATAAGACTAATTCATTTGTCAGGCAATGGACGGCGCCGGCGG
>CAYHEJ010000120.1:0-3678 GCA_964355625.1 uncultured Gammaproteobacteria bacterium | reverse complement strand
GCCGTTTCCAGGGATGCCGGATAGCTCAAACCGCGTCCAATAACATAGATGTGATCCTTACGTTTGATACTTTTGGCAAGTTTTTGAATTTTCGCAATTGACGTAGGCGAAAGCACGTCTTTACTCACCCGCGCGGCTCTCGTAAGCACCTTTTGTCCGTCAGAGGTTTTACCGGAAATGGCGTATGCCAAAAGCAACAGGTGGGCGAGTTTCCCGATAAACGATTTCGTCGCCTCTACCCCTTTTTCCGGACCGGCGCCTATTAAAAGTTGGAAGTCGGACTCGCGATAGAGCGTCGACCCCATCACATTGACGAGTGCGACGATTTTTGCTCCTTTCTCTTTGGCCATTTTCACGGATTCGAGTGTATCCATGGTCTCTCCGTATTGAGAAAGAGCAAATACGAGACTTTTGGGGTTGAGAAAATCCAGCTGATAATTAAACTCACTGCCGATGGCCCAATTGACGTGGCGCTTGGCGATTTTTGCAAACAGTACGCTTCCTGCGAGACTTGCGTATGCCGCTGTCCCGCATCCGATCATCCAGGTATCAGTCGAAGTTTTAATAATATCGGCGAGTCGTTCGGACCGATCGGCACTGTCTGCCGCAATATCAGCGATGATTCCCGGCTGTTCATGAATTTCTTTGAGCATAAAAAAGGGATAGGATCCTTTTTCTGTTTGCTCGACAGACCAGGTGAGCGTTTGCTTCTTGGGCTTCATGTGCTCGCCGGTTCTGGCGTTAAAAATCATCACGCCACGCTCGGACACCAGCGCCATCTGGTCGTCTTCCAGATAGTGGACTTGTTTTGTGTACGGCAATAGTGCCGCCGCGTCGCTCGCCAGATAATTTTCCCCGTCGCCAAAACCTACCACAAGCGGCGATCCGTTTCTAACAGCGATGAATTGTTTGATGGTTGTATTCATCACGATAAAGGCATTCAATCCTGTCATTTGATTAAACGCTTTTTGGACTGCTTTGCTAAATAGCATCGTTTTTGTATACTCCTCGATCAGGTGAACCGCCACCTCAGTATCGGTTTGAGAGACGAATACATGGCCAATTTTGGCGAGTTTCGTTTTTATTTCCTCGTAATTTTCTACGATGCCGTTGTGGATAATTGCGATTGTCCCTGTGCAGTCCAGATGTGGGTGCGCATTGAGTTGGGTGACACCTCCGTGAGTGGCCCACCGGGTGTGGCCAAATGCAAAAGAACTCTCAGGAATATCATCGACCGTCGCAACGCCGATTTTGCCGATTTTTTTCTTGACGACTATTTTTGTACTGTCAGCCGCCGGAACCGCGGCAATTCCCCAACTATCATATCCGCGGTACTCGAGACTTTTTAAACCCTCAAGAACTAGTGTCGTCGCTTTTTTTGATGGACCAACGTATGCAAAAATTCCACACATAAAGAGCTCCTTTGAAGAAATATGCTTGTTTAAAAAATGAAGAGATGCGGACTCAGTTCTATCTTTTTGTTCGAAGCCTTACGGCTAGGTTTTAAAGAATAAATTGTGGTAGTGAGCGCTACCAAAGGGCACCCGCAGATTTGTCGATAAACCCCGATTTGATCGGGGTAAACCCTTTCCTCGTTTTCCTCCGGTGTACACCGGAGGGCCACACGCTTTTTTGTCCAATTTCCGCTCTCTGTAAATGTACCTCTGTGCCAATGGTAGGTAATTAGAGTAGAGTTGTCAAGATATCAAGGCCTATAGTTATTAACTATCTATGAAACGAATATCTTGAAATTCCTTCACTTTCAAACAGCGCATTATATAACCCCCGGCTTTGTTCATTTCGAGGATTTTTTAGTCCTCGAAGGTCGACGGAAGCTTGACCGACTGACTCACACATGCATCGTAGATAATTTACTAGTAAATTAAATGGTGTCGTTTGATAAGTATCTATCATCCAGGTATAGAATTCTTTCCCGTTTGGCACTCCCTGAACATTTGTAATTGAGACAACAACACCTTCTTCTTCAATATGTCCATTAAATCCGATTCTCGCTATATAGCGATTTTTGTAAAACATCCTCAACTGGTAAAGCGCTTCTGGGCAGCCAGTAATCCCATTTTTATCACTACCTAAATTGATTCGATCTGTTATAGCAAATTCAACAGCGCTTTCTTCAGGAAGAGATAATCTTGTGCTTTCAAACATTCCATTGAAGATTGGATGTGACCGTAGATTCACTATTGCACGACACAAGTGACGTACATTTTCTTCTGAAGCATAGGCTGCATATCCATTTCTAAAACTAGGAGTGTCAGATAAATAAATTGCCAATAGGGCGTTTTCAAAATTTATTCCATCAAAACCCACTTCATCTCTTGTTTTTTCATATTCAGATGCTATTAACCATCTAGGATCCTCTTGTTCAGGAATACACCTAAATAAGTATTCACAAGTGTTAAGTAGTCCGCCACGATAAATAAGCGGAGGGAATTGTCGAAAAGAGACTCCTTCTTGATCTAATAAATCAAATAAATATTCGTTGCTGCCTGGCATATTATAAGAAGCCGAATTATACTATAGGTTCACTTCGTGAGCAAGTTTTTATCTTATGGCAAAAAGGTTGGATCTTTGAAAGAAGATAGTAGAAGAGATCAAAAAGAGTTCGAGTGGTATTAATATTTAATCACAAACTCTTTTAATAGTTTTTTTTCGGTTTTTTCTTTGATGAATGCTTTGATTTCAAAATATTTTTCGATTCCCGAGTGTTCCATTTTTTCTTTTAGGAGTTCATCGACCTGAAAAATGCCTGCGGAGTTGCTCATCTGAATATTTATTTGTATTGGACGATCTTTCCCTTCCGATATTTCAATATGCTCAACCGCATATGCAGACAGGGAGTGAATATTAACCTTTCCTGCTTCATAGGGAATCCGCGAACGGCCGGAGCTCATATCGAGCGCATCGGCGATTCGTACTATTCCTGCTTCTATCGTGAGCGGCCTTCCGTCACTTCTGTGACTGATGATGGCATGGAGCGTTTCGGATATGACGATGGTCCGCTCGGCAACGGGCAGAAAATCAAGCGTCTCCCGGAGTAACGTATTGGTGAGAAATAGACTATATTCTTCGTGATCTATCCGGTGGATCGACATGCCGAGATCATGAAGGATGCTCGCAAGGACGACGACGACTTCGGCGTGGCGCTCCGTCAGTTTATAATCTTTGACGATGCTCATTTCGACCTTATGTTTTTTGAGGATCCGCGTGAGGCGGAGGGCGATATTGGCAACGATTTGAAAATGCACCGGTCCGTGATCGCTCATACCGAGCCGTTCAATGGCGTTAACATTGGAAATATTCCACAATGCGAGAATTTCTTCGTTGCTATTGATGTGGTCCAGCGTTTGGCCAAGAAGCGTGTTTCCGGCAAGTGGTACATGGATTGTCTGTTGGTTCATATAGGGTGTAGTATACTATATCGTATGAAAAAACACCGCTATATTTCCATCATGGGGACATTGGGGTGCGGCAAAACGACCGTCGCGCGGCTGATAGCAAAAGAATTGGGATTTGCACTTATCGAAGAAAATTTCGGAGAAAATGCATTTTTACCCCGTTTTTATGCCGATATGAAACGGTGGGCATTTCATTCGCAGACCTTTTTTTTGATGGAAAAAATCTCCCAGATGCTCGAAACCCCCGCGATGCTCCAAAAGG
>CAYHEJ010000119.1:0-3696 GCA_964355625.1 uncultured Gammaproteobacteria bacterium | reverse complement strand
CCGGTCCCGCGGACGGATGGGAGAATGTGCAAAAATGATCGCAATTTTTTTCAGTGCCCGTTGAAGCACTCCCGCCAGATCTGAAATCTCGATATCAGGTATATCTCCGAAAATGCTCCCCTCTTCCTTGGGCGCAATCCACACCTCATACGGCCATTGGGAAAAATCCGGACAATACGATACAAAATACGTATTTTCTTCGACAACGTGATCGATCGGCTCGCGGGATAATGAATCAAGATTGATCTGCTTTGGCACAACGACGAGTTGAGAATGCGGATGGGCAAGGCTTGCTCCTGCATGGTACCCATGATTGCAGAATATAAGCACTTGTCCGTCGTTTTCATGCGCGCGGTAGCGGTCGCGGTAGCAGGTCAATATCCGTGTCACCTGATCAAGGGGAAGCATGTCTACATCTTCCGTGTGACTCGTGCTATGGATGAATACTTCGTGAATATCCGTAATGGGAAATTTATTGGGGACCACACGGACCAGCCACCCCGGTGTCGCAGACTCACCGGGACCAATACGATAAACTTCCGGAGGGGTTGCGTGCTCATTACCCGCGCAAAATGGACAACCAACTATCTTGGGGCCACCTGAATCGTCCGGCCGCTTCGTGCGAGCTGGGGATATCACTACCCACCGCTGTGTTTTTACATCAGGAACATATTTAGCCACTCTTTTAGTATCAAGGGTCAGCTATCAGGTGTCAAGGAACTTATTCTAAATACTTTGTCAATTTAAATCCTATCGTGTTTAAAATGACAAAAATAAAACGTCACACGAACTTTTTCAGAAGGGAAGACACGTGTTTTTTTGTCTCTTGAGTCACCACTACTTCCACCATACCCTCAGATCCTGAAGACGGAGGGCTTCCATAATAAACAACACTCTCCACTGGCGCGTGGATGATAGCAGGAAGCGCGAGCAAGTCCTCTTCTCCATCGACAACCAGCACAGTGCGTTTGCGTTCCCGAATGGTCCCTGCCCACGACGCAATCGCACGAATAGCGGCTTTCGATATATATCCAGGGCCGCTTTGAACCCGTACAATCGCGTAGTGTTTGGGAAATTTATACGCTTCAAGCGTTTGAAAGGGTTTGCGCTCAACCATGAGATCGATGACAGCAAGGGCGGGCCGCACGCCGCAGGAAAACGCGGCTTGAGTCGTGACATCGCCGACGGTGATCAGTACGTTGTCGCGGTTTTTCCGCAAGGCTTCTGCAATATCATCTCCCACGAGTAATCGTCCCAGCGGCTGTGAAAGTTCAAGCCGGAGACTGTCCGGCAGGCGCAAATGGCCTTCGCCATCAATAATGCCGCCGCGGACGCGTGTGGAAGAAATAGGATTCAAATCTTGAGCCGGAATCAAAACCACGTCAATAAGAGCAACCGGAGGCAACCCGCGCTCAATCCGTACCGTATTAATCTCTTGCCCGATCGATTTGTTGTCCACGGTCACCAAAAGCGCATCAAATTCTCCCATGATCGCAGGACCCCACCGGTTATCGAGAGGCACGATTGCTGAACGCTCAGCTAAATGATTGCTCCGAAGCCAGGACGTGAGGGCAGAATACCGCTTACTGTACGGAGCGACACCTTTATCTTTTTTAAACCGCCTGATAAATGCCTCCGAGGTAAGGGCAATCGTCACATGATACCCGTGAGCAAATGCCTGGGTGAGAAAAAATCTGTGGCCTTTGTGAAGTCCGTCAAATGTCCCGCCGACTGCAACTCGTTTGTGCATACCCTATTATGCCACGATGGAACTCCAGTCCTCCCAAAATTTGGCGATCCCGCTGTCGGTAAGATCGTGGTGGATATCATATTCTGTCCAATTTTTATCGAGCGTCAATTCTCTATAGGGAATTTCAGAAAGACCAGGAACATCATATATAAAATCCTGTGGTGGGACCTCGAATGTTTTTGCCCACTCACTAAATATTTTAAACGGAATCGTAATAACGGGACTTTTAAGCCATAATGCGTACAAAAGATGTTTGATATTTCTAACGCTTGCAGTTAATACTTGTACATGGTTATCACCAGAAGCCCGATACATCGACAGCTCATTGGCTACCACATCCATGCCGTTTTCTCCTTTATCATCCAAGCGGCCCACAAACGGTGAAAGATACACATCATAATTGTGCGTTTTCGTCGCCGCAAAAACGGCCGCGGCCTGCTCTTGCGAAAAATTCAATGTAATATTGACCGGACCTTCTTCACAAAATATTTCTGCGGCCTCAAGGCCGGGCCTTGAGCACGGAAGTTTGATAACGCCGTTGGGAATCCATCTGATGCGGTCACGCGCCTGCGATACCATGTCTTCGGCCGTCAACGTCGCCGGATCGCCAATAACCTGTATGGAAATATTGCCGTCGGGAATGATGTTGCTCATTTCCTCAACCGTTTTTCGGTAGCCATCCGCCGCTTCTTTTGAGGTTAACTTCCGATTATTCATGAGGCGCTTAGCGATGAGAGAAGGGTTTGTCGTTTGACCATCAAGCCCGTGGTATCCGGCTTTTTTGAGCATGGCATCGGCTTGTTTGGTTTCTGCCGGGTCTCCGCCGTCAATGTAAATTTTTGATGAAAAATTCATAAATTTATAATTTTTTAATAGTTTTTATTATTGTATCAGAATCGATACCCTCATACGCAAGAAGTTCTGCGGACTTGCCTGACCGGGGCGTTTTGGTCACAGCCAAATGAATGAACTTTAAAGGCGCACAAACAGATAAAACGGCCTCTCCCAATCCCCCTTCGGGATAATGGTCTTCTACCACAATAATCGCCTTGGTTTCAGACGCTGCTTTTGTGAGTATCTTTTGATCAATGGGTTTTATGGAATAACAATCAATAACTCGCACTCCAATGCCCTGAAGGGCTAACTCTTTTTGCGCTTTCAATGCTTCATGTAGCGTAACACCGCTGGCAACTACAGTAACAGTTTCTTTCATAGAGGCGCTATGCGTTTTACTTCCGCCAACGGAAAACTTTTCATCAATATCATAGAGAATGGGCGTCTCGGGGCGGCTCGTGCGGATATAGACAATGCCTTTTTGCTCAAGTGCTAATTCAGTTACTCTCTCTGTTGAAACCGCATCTGAAAGATACAAAACGGTGGATCCCTGAACCGTGCGGAATAACGCGATATCTTCAAGTCCCATTTGTGATCCGCCATCCTCACCGATAGAAACTCCTGCGTGTGACCCGTTGACGATAATATTTGCTCCGGAAAGCGAAGCCATACGGATCTGATCTGCCGCTCGGGTAAGAAAACAGGCAAACGTTGAAACGATCGGATGATACCCACGGGCAGAAAGCCCCACCGCGACCCCTGCCATGTTCTGTTCTGCGATAAATAGTTCAAAAAACCGGTCCGGAAATTCTTTACCGAAAAATTCGGTGTACGTGGAATTCTTTACATCGCCATCGATCACAACAAGATCAGGGTGAGATGCACCCAAACGCTTTAGCGCGTTACCAAAGGCTTTTCGCGTCGCCACAGGTTTGGCTTGGTCATACACGATTTTATTGTTTCTTGTCACTTGACACATGACACTTGATACTTTTTTCTCCGGCTTCTGAACCACTCCTCGAAATTTTGTATCAACATTCCCCAGTTCTGCAAGCGCTTTTGGTAATTCATCTTTTGACAATGGCTTTCCGTGCCAACCGGGAGCATCTTCA